>JAIVJP010000174.1 GCA_020199975.1 Acidobacteriota bacterium | reverse complement strand
GCTGGTATGGGAATGGTACGAATGGCGGCGCCAGCTGGTGACCGAATGCGGCACATATCGGTATCGCGCGTCTGCACGGCGTTCCCGTCTTCAACCCGGTGAGCGGCATCGCGATGCTGGTGGCGAGCGCGCTCGCCGGCGCACTGTGGCATTGTGGGACCGGTGGCGACATTCTGGGCGAGATCCGCGCTCGCCGCCGCCTTCGCGCTCACGCGTTTCGTGACTCGGGATTAGTTTAATACGGCGCCGAAGTAGAGGCAGCGAATGCCGCAGACGGGCGGCGCAAAGACAGCGATCGTGTTGGCCGGCGGCGGCAGCCTCGGCGCCGTACAGGTGGGCATGCTCAAGGCATTGACGCGGCAACGCATCGTGCCGGACTTCGTTGTCGGCGCGTCGGTCGGCGCGATCAACGGAGCCTATTTCGCCGCCGAGCCGAATGAAGAAGGCGTGACGCGCCTCGAGCGAGTGTGGAGCCGGCTGCATCGGGCCGACATCTTTCCGTTCTCACCGCTCAACAGTCTCCTCGCCATTCTCGGACGGCGCGATCACCTGGTCACGTCTGCGTTGCTGCGCTCGCTCGTCGAATCCGAACTGCGGTGCCAGAGGCTCGAGGATGCGCGCATTCCCTGCTACGTCGTGGCCACCGACGTGCTCGACGGCCGAGAGGTCGCGATAGCCGCGGGCCCGATCGCAACCGCTCTGCTCGCGAGCGCGGCCATTCCGGCCGTTTTTCCACCGGTACCACTCGACGGACGACATCTGATGGACGGCGCCGTCACCAACAACACGCCGATTTCCACCGCGCTCAAGCTCGGAGCGACACGCGTGATCGTCCTGCCGACCGGTATGTCGTGTGCGCTCGAAAGACCTCCACGCGGCGCGATCGCCCTCGCGTTGCACGCGCTGAATCTTCTGGTGATGCGCCAGTTGCTGAGTGACATCGAGCGCTTCTCCGACCGGGCGGAGCTGATCGTCGTTCCGCCCCTGTGCCCGGTCAGCATCAGCGCGTACGACTTCTCGCAAACCGCCGATCTGATCCACCGCGCCGAAGCAGCCACGCGCCTGTGGCTGAAGAAGAATGGTCTGCACGGCGACGGAACGCCGGAGCAGTTGCTACCGCATGAGCACGACCATCACGACTGATTAATGCCACTCGACGGACGACATCTGATGGACGGCGCCGTCACCAACAACACTCCACCGCGCTCAAGCTGCATCTGATGGACAAATTGTGTTTGAAATGCATGGACGGCGGATCAAAAGGATGAATAGCCACGGCTACCGTTTCGGGCCCACGAAACACTACCCGTGGTGCCTCGGCTTCACCTGGTGAGCGGGTGAAGCCATCTCCGCTTGTTTCATGCTTGGCCAGCGCGCTCACCGCGAACGACCACGCGCTATCGGCGAGCAACGGTCACGATCCCCGTGAACCCCCGAGCCCGGCCTGCCGCCTCCCTTCCTTAGGCATCGCTGTCGTTAATCGAGCGGTAATCGAGCCTGGCCAAGCCTGGCTCCTTTTCGGCTTTTCCCCTCAGTCTGTCACATTCCCTCCGTAGGTCTTTTAACTGGCGCTTCGCGACCCCCCTTAATTTCCTCTCGTGCCAGACTGCTCCTGGGGAAGGCGAGACGCAGGGACTTCATCTTTGCTAATGCGCGAACCGTGGTGATGCGCAAAAAGGTAGGTAAATTCTGCGCCGAGCAGGAAAATCTGAGCTGAGTAGTACATCGAGATAAGGAGAATGACTACTGCCCCGGCGGCTCCGTAAGAGGAGGCAACAGCGCTTTTGCCGAGGTACAGACCAATCAAAATTTGCCTGAGGTGAACAGGAATGCTGTCGCAACTGCGCCGATCCATACGTCATCCCATTCGATTTTCAGATTGGCAAGCATCTTGTAGATCATGGCAAATAGGACTGTAACGACGCCAAAAGATATGAGGAAGTTGATGAGGTGAAGCAACCATTCCGTCCCCCCGAATATGCCCCCCCAGTACTTTCCGACTGCAGCAAGCGCCGCATGCAAAACAAGGGCGACCAAGAGCAGGAAGCCGAATGCGAGGACCATACCGAATGTGAGCAATCGGGCTCGGATGAAATTTAGTATTCCAGCTCCCACTCTAGGTGGCGCTTTCCAAATCCGATCCAGATCATCTTGTAGCTCCACGAAAACACCCGATGCACCGATGAGTAAAGTAACCACCCCAACCATCGTCGCAACAATGCCGGTTCCCGTTTTGCCCGCGTTCTCAATCAGTTCGTTATTTGCCCTGGCACCTTCGTCACCAATTAAACCCTGCAGTTGCTCTACAACAGCTCCCCGTGCTGCTTCCTCGCCGAAGACGAGGCCAGCGATCCCAATCACGATGACTAGGAGCGGTGCGAGCGAAAACACGGTGTAATAGGAAAGAGCCGCTCCCATGCTGGGCGCTCGATCTTCACCCCAACGCGAAATAGATTCTTTGATTAAACCCCATATTTCCTCTCGTTGTGTTCGCACGACAGTACTCCCGGATTGGACTCACCTACCCCCACAATTTACTTAGTATCCTGACCAAGGGCTAGCCAAAGGATAGGACGTTCTACCGGGTTTTGCAACTGATACTATTGGGTCGGACGGCCGATCGGTGATTGGG
>JAIVJP010000459.1 GCA_020199975.1 Acidobacteriota bacterium | reverse complement strand
GCTTTCTTTGGCCAGAAGGACGGACAGCAGGCGATCATTATCCGGCGACTCGTTCGAGATCTGGCTTTTGATTCGGAAGTCATTGTACTGCCGACCGTGCGCGAGGATTCCGGATTGGCAATGTCTTCTCGCAATCTCTACTTGAGACCAGAAGAACAGCAAGCGGCTGCGGTAATTCATCGGGCTCTGGCAAAAGCGAAAGAGACTTACAAGGCGGGCGAACGAAATGGAACCAAACTCACGGAACTTGTAAAAACCATGATTGAAGCCGAGCCCCGAGTGCGTTTGGATTACGTGAGCATCACGGATGGAGAAACGTTGGAAAAGCTCGACAAACTGGACGAACGGTCAACGCTGATTGCCGTGGCCGCTTACGTCGGCAAGACAAGGTTGATAGATAACACGATGCTCAACACCACCAAGAAGAAAGATGGGGCTTCAGCCAGGGCCTGAGGCACCGGTGTTCCACAATACATCAGAACCGAGAGCGGTAGCGACCGGATCCAACACTCAACTTCTGGTAAAACCGCAATCAAGGCGAATTGAATCTAGGATCCGATCGCTACCGCTCTTGGTTCTGTAATTGAGCAGACCGCCCCATCCGACTTCCTTCTTTTTTGTTTTTTTCTGGCCCTTCTGTGACAATTCACCTAGCTAATGTCTGAGGCAGCAAAACAGAAAGTACACATCAGGTTCACGCTGAATGGCGAACCAACCGAAGTTGCGTTTGCTCCGCATAAGACGCTGCTGGAGGTACTGCGCGAAGATCTGAATCTGACGGGCACAAAGCACGGTTGTGAACTGGGCGAGTGTGGTACGTGCACGGTTCTGGTTGACGATCGCGCCATCCTGTCTTGTCTGATGCTGGGGCTCGATGCGGAAGAACGCGACGTCAAAAGCATTGAAGGTATGGCCGAGGGCTCCGAGCTTCATCCTTTGCAGCAGACATTCGCCGATTTGGGCGCTGCGCAATGCGGTTACTGCTCGCCTGGATTTCTACTCGTTGCTGAGGAACTTCTCAAAAAGAACCCCAGCCCCACTCGCGAGGTAATTAAGGAAGCTCTGTCGGGGAATATCTGCCGCTGTACCGGCTACATAAAGATCTACGAAGCCGTGGAACTGGCGGCAGCGCGTATGCGTGGTGAAGCGATAGAATTGCCTCGAGAGAGCGTTTATGGCTACGAATAGTTAGCCACAGATAAACACGGATTCGCGCTGATAAGGAAACGAAACGAGCCCACGCAAAAGATCTCTCTAGACGTTTGCTTTGAATCCGCGCGTATCCGTGTTTATCTGTGGCTAGTTTCTAAATCGTGATGTCCAAGAACGAAAAGAACAATAACGGAAAACCGCTCAAAGTTGTTGGCAAACCATTCCGGAAAGTCGACGCGCGCGCAAAGTGCACGGGCCAGACGAAGTTTGCGGACGACATCGTGCTGCCCAGGATGGTCTACGCGAAGATCCTGCGCAGCCATCATCCCCATGCGCTGATAAAACGAGTCGATGCCTCCAAGGCGCTCGCGACCCCGGGCGTTTTTGCAGTTATCACCGGCCAGGACTTGCCCATCTCTTATGGAATACTTCCGGTCAGCCAGGATGAACATGCGCTCTGTATCGACAAGGTCCGTTTTATTGGCGACCCCGTTGCAGCGGTGGTGGCAATCGACGAAGACACCGCCTTCGACGCAATGAATCTCATTGAAGTCGAATATGAGAGCCTACCCTCCATCTCGACAATTGACGAAGCACTACTTATCAAAGAGCCGCGCATTCACGAATACGGAGACGGCGGCAACGTCCACAAAAAGGTCTCGTTGGAGTTTGGCGACGTCGAGGAAGGTTTCGCTGAGGCCGATCTGGTCCGCGAAGACACTTTCTTCTACGAAGGCAATACACATCTACCTCTGGAACAACACGCCGCCGTTGCTTATTTCGACACAGACAATAAATTAACACTCTGGAGTTCGACGCAAACGCCGCATTACGTTCATCGCGCCCTCGCGAAAGTTCTGGAGCTGCCGGCGAGCCATGTGCGCGTCATTGCCACGCCGAACGGAGGCGGCTTTGGCGGCAAGAGCGATCCTTTCAATCACGAGATCATCGTCTGCAAGCTATCCATGATCACGGGTCGCCCAGTCAAATGCACGCTCACCCGCGAAGAGGTTTTCTACTGCCACCGCGGCCGTCATCCCGTGTTGATGCAGGTGAAGACGGGAGTTAAGAAAGACGGTTCGATTACCGGGATGCACTTCAAGTCGTTCCTGGACGGCGGCGCCTATGGCAGCTACGGCGTCGCGAGCACGTTCTACACGGGCGCGTTGCAGACCGTCACGTACGACGTGCCCCGCTACAAATTTCAGGGTGTACGCGTGTTTACCAACAAGCCGCCGTGTGGCCCCAAGCGCGGTCATGGCACACCACAGCCGCGTTATGCACTCGAAGTTCAGCTCGACAAAATCGCCGAACAACTCGCCCTCGATCCGGCAGACATTCGCAGACAGCATCTGGTGAAACCTTACTCGATCACCGCTAACTATCTACGCATCGGCAGCATGGGCCTCGGAAAATGTATCGACAAGGTTGTTGAAGGCTCAGACTGGAAGAACAAGTTTTCAGGCTGGAACAAAGAGAAT
>JAIVJP010000173.1 GCA_020199975.1 Acidobacteriota bacterium | reverse complement strand
GTTCAATTCTGCCCTCGGCGCCTCGCGTCCTAAGTCCAAGCTGCTCAAAGAGTGCAATCGATCCGTTTAGAAGCGCCTCGGCCTGTTTCTGTCCTTTGGGTACTTGCCTCGAACTAGCTACCCAACCCGCAAGAGTTCCAGTGGTGAAGAGCAGGTCCGCGGACGAGTGTGGCTCTAACCCTTCCACCTTAGGCCACTCTCCGATAGTCCACCATCGTTGAAGCACGGCGCAAGCAGCCTCAAAGTTGCCCGTTTCGATTTGTTCGCGGGCGACGGTGCAGAAAACCTGGACCTCTTCAGCCGGTGTTAGATCGGCGCAACGAGACTCACTTGGCAAACGGGCATCGGCCACTTGAGTTGCCTCATTGTCCCCAACCTGTTGTTCGCGATCCATCTCGCGAGCGGCCTTCCGATACAAAGCGGCTGAAAACAAATAGGCGGCATGCCATTGGTGTGCTGCGGGGTAGATAGACTTAAGCTCGATGGCGCGTTTGCTCTCTCGTTCAGCAGCCTTTCGCTCCCATTCCTGGCGCACCTTCATCATCCCCTGAAAGGGTTGAGCTTCAAGAATTGCGTCGTCCGTTTCTCGTACTCGCAGCCCACGCGTCCTGGGCAGAGCATCGGCTGGGGGAATGTAGTTTGTGGCCAGTCTCAAGTAGCAGTCTACAATCCCTGCGTATGCCAGTGCATAATTCGGATCCAGGTCTATCGCCTGCCGAAAGTGATCTATCGCCTGTTCTAGACCTTCCTTAGTGTACTTGCTCCAATCGAAGCGACCCTTGAGATAAAATTGATATGCCTCGGTGCTCCGAGTATGGCGCTTGGCGAGTCGGCGCTCCTCCTCTCCGCTCAACCTCAGTCGTAATGCGGCTGATATCTGTCTGGCTATCTCGTCCTGCACCTCGAAGATGGCCCCAGCTTCGTGGTCATAGCTCTTACCCCAGAGCTGCCAGCCATTGGCAACGTCCACTAACTCCGCGCCAATCACCAGCCTCTGGTCGTATGAATGGACTCGTCCCACCAACACAGCGTCCACACCTAGTTCGCGCCCAATTCGCTGAGCATCAAGCTCGCTGCTTTTGTAACGAAAGACCGTGCTCCTGGACATGACACGCAACAACGGCAGCTGGGCAAGACTATTAATGATGCTTTCCGTGATGCCGTCCGAAAGGTACTCCGTCTCCGAGTCGTTACTAACATTGATAAAAGGGAGCACCGCAAGAAACCGGGTTGTCCGGCTACCCGGTAAGTACGAAGTCTGGCCAATGGCTTGATAGCTTTCGGCCGTCTTCGCTAGTGTGGATGATACCTCCAAGACTTCATCAACCGGTGCTACGAAACGATAGCCGCGCCGTGGAACTGTTTCGATGTACTTCGAACCCTCCGCAGTTTCACCCAAGACTTTTCTCAGGGTGAAGATGTTCTGTGTGAGATTTGAATCCTCGACGCAGGCGTCCGGCCAAACGAGTTTCATCAGATCGTTCTTCTCCACAACGTGTCCCTGTTTTTGGACCAGGGCCATCAGCGTGTCGAAGGCTTTCAACGTCAATGATACAGGCTTGCCATCGCGTAGTAGCACACGCTGGCTCGCGTCCAGGTGGTAAGGGCCAAAGTGGTAAGAGCTCTTGCTGGCCTGCATAAGGCTTTTAATAACTTTCTGATAACTCTTTGAGGGCCTTCTAAGGACTTCCCCCGGAATTGTGAGTAGCTTAGCTCCGAGTGAGAACGATTCGGACCTTCGAGCCGCCTCATTCTAGTTCGTAGACCGGCGCCAAGGCAATAAAGAGATCGGTTTCTAAAGGACGAAAGGACTCCTAATGATCAACAAATTGGTGAATCGGTTACGGCCCACGTAAGGACCTAACCAAGTTACTCACTGGCATACTTAAGACAAGGCCATTGCCACCTGGCGACGGGTGGCACTAGCCAAAGATAATGCCGCATAACGGCCGATCACAAAAACACCTTCGGCTGTGTCTCCTTTCAGCGATTGCATGGCGCAGGTACGTGCGACGTCGCCAAGGTGCATTCCTTAGGGAGGCAATTATGGACCAAAGAGTTCTCACAGTCATTGCCCTGATGAAAGACGATCCACGACAGGCTCTTCCCTTAAGCAGGCTGGCGCAGTCAGTCAACCTCTCTCCTAATCGCCTTTGCTATCTGTTTAAGGCTGAAACCGGAACGCCGCCAGCGCGCTACCTCAGGACGCTGCGAATGCAGGACGCGACGACGCTGCTGGTGAATACATTCTTGAGTGTTAAGGAAATCATTGCGCGCGTCGGCTTCACCGATGAAAGCCACTTCGTCAGAGACTTTAAGAGAATCTACGGAGTCACTCCCACTGAGTATCGGAAGCAAAATGTGGTCATCGACGCAAGTAAATTCGACCCGACAGGGGGCCGCAAGGATCGGCCAAGGAACAGTAAGAAACGCCAATGAAATTAGCTTGCGAGAAGCAACGCAAAGACTTATTGTTCGCGCTGCAAGTTCCTCACCCCAGCCACTCCTGCGGAATTCGCTCTCGACGAATAGCGAGGCTGGCAAATCGGAAGCGTTCTGCGGGGGCAGGGCCTCGTTGGTAGTCAACTGCCGGCGGGGCCCTGTTGGGATTGTTTACCCGCTTTTTCCACGATTCACACT
>JAIVJP010000172.1 GCA_020199975.1 Acidobacteriota bacterium | reverse complement strand
AGTCAGAAGAAGGACACCTGATCGAAGATCGTACCGGTCGCTAGCTACAGTTCAGCACTCCTGACTCCTAACTTCTGACTCCCTGACTCCTGACTCCTGGTTCACGCTTCCTATTTTGTCTGTAGTGCTTCATCCTGCATTGAACAGCGCGCGCGCTTGCATCTTCGACGCCGGCGGAACACTCGTGCATCCCGATTGGCCCCGTCTCTCGCACATTGCGGAGAAAGTGTCAGGGCGAGCGTTCGAGCCCAGCGAGATGGGCCGTGCCTTCGGGGAGATGTTGAGAGCCGTCGGAATAGAGATGCAACGGGAAGGTTTCGTGCTGGCAGACGACATGAAGCGCCCGCATTGGACGTTCCTGAGGATGTACGGCGCACTCGGTCTGGACGAGGTAACCTGCGAGAGCGTGGTAAAAGACCTGGACGGCGCCCATCTCGAGCGGCACTTGTGGTGCGGCGTCGACTCCGAAGTGCCGCGCGTACTCGATGAGCTGAAGCGACAGGGTTTGCTTCTCGCCGTGATTTCGAACACGGAGGACGGGCGGCTGATTGACTCGCTGGATGCGTCGGGTATCACAGACCGTTTTGACCTGCTCATAGATTCGCATATCGTCGGCCACCGCAAACCCGACGCGGCAATATTCCGGCTCGCGCTCGAGCGTCTCGAACTTGACGCAGCCGAGGCGGCCTACATTGGAGATTCCTATGTGCACGACGCATTGGCGGCGCAGGCGATTGGACTTCGCGGGATTCTGCTGGACCCGCTCGATCTGCACTCGGAAAGTGTTTGCCCGCGTGTCAGATCGCTGAGCGAGTTGATTAAGGGCTCGGCTTAAAACTAGAATCGACGCCCCTTTTGTGGTTTGCTTCTCGACGCGTAGCGTCGACGTGAATTTAGCCCGGTCTTTCAAGGCCGGGAAAGCAGGGCTGACAGAGTATCCCGTCGCGTCAGCGACGACTGACCGTTCATTCAATCGTCGCTAACGCGACGATGTGGTTTGGTCGTCTTAGAACCCGGCCTTAAAAGAGCGGGCTAAGCTCAATCGTCGCTACGCGACGCAACGGCATTTCCCCTAACGACTTTCAACTTTAACAATGCGCGCAATTGATCTCGTCATCATTTCAGGGTACCTGATAGGCATTGTCCTGTTTGGGGCTTGGTTTGCCCGCAAGCAAGAGACGACGAGTGATTACTTCCTAGGGAATCGCTCGGTGCCCTGGTGGGCCGTCGCCGCCTCGATTGTGGCAACTGAAACTTCCACGATCACGTTTATCTCGGTGCCCGGTATAGCTTTCGCACGCGGGGGGAATTTCCAGTTTCTGCAGCTCGTCTTCGGCTACCTGCTCGGACGCATCGTAATCGCCCTGCTCTTCATTCCATCGTATTTCCGAGGCGAATTGATGACTGTCTACCAGCTTCTCGATCGCCGCTTCGGAGGCAAAATCAAGGTTCTGGCGGCCTCGCTTTTCGTAATAATGCGCAATATAGCCGATGGAATCCGACTGCTGCTGACCGCAATCGTACTCGCCGCCGTCTACACGTCCTTCCAGCCCACCGCGAACGCCGAAACGATCATCATTGCCTCAATAGTACTAATTGGTGTTGCGATGATTGTTTTCACCTACTTCGGCGGGATGGAAGCAGTGATCTGGGTAGAGGTGATTCAACTTGGTATTTATATCGTGGGCGCCATTGCTGCCGCGGTGATCCTGACTACTGCTATTAATGGTGGACTCAGCGCTGCCGTGGTTACCGCGACGCAGTACGGCAAGTTTTCGCTCTTTGATTTTTCGCTCGACTTCACGAAGACTTTCACTTTTTGGGCGGGCTTGATCGGTGGTTGCTTTTTGACCATGAGTACGCACGGAACGGATCAATACCTGGTGCAGCGCTACTTATGCACTGACCGTCCGAAGCGCGCTGCCGCGGCCCTGCTGACCAGCGGCGCGATAGTCCTCGGTCAGTTTATCGGTTTTCTTTTCATAGGTGTCCTCTTGTTTGCTTTCTATCATCCGTTCACAGATCCTGCATACGCGACCGCACCTGTGACTGCGTTTCCTTTCACCGGCGGCGATCGCGTGTTTCCAGACTTCATCACACGGCATCTTCCGCCAGGACTGTCGGGCCTTGTAGTGGCGGCGATCTTTGCCGCCGCCATGTCATCATCGCTAAATGCGATCGCCGCGACTGCGATGAATGATCTTTACAAGCCGCTGCGTCCGCGTCGGACGGATAAGCACTATCTCAAAGTGTCACACGTGCTTACGCTCTTGTGGGGAGTGGTACAGATCGCCGTGGCTTTGGTGCTGCGAAACAAGAACCGCTCAGCGTTGGATCTGGCGCTATCCATCGCTTCCCTGATCAATGGTCCGATACTGGGAGTATTTCTGGTCGGGGTTTTCCTCAAGCGCGTCAGCCAGGCGCCCGCCTTGATCGGCATGCTTGTTAGCATGTCCGTGATGCTCTACATCTATTTTGCGACCCGCATCGCCTGGACTTGGTATGTCTTCATTGGCAGCGGCATTACTCTCGTCGCTGCCTGGTTGGCAAGCCTCGCTTTTGCGTCGGCGCCAAAAAGTCGACAAAATGAACTTGCGCCCCGCGGCGTGTTTGAATAACACTCGGCCGAGGATGAAGAGATCTGAAA
>JAIVJP010000458.1 GCA_020199975.1 Acidobacteriota bacterium | reverse complement strand
TTTACCATTTACTATTCACCATTTACCGCGTTTTACTTCCCCGTATAATCCTCAACCACAAAACGCTGCCGGAGTTGTGGCAAGTTGCCTTGCTGGAGATCGAAGTTTGTTCCCGCGATGACGCGTTTGCCGTCGCCGGTGGTTACCCAGTCAATAACCTGTGGCGCATTCGCGCGCAGGTAAGCCGCGTCATCTTTGTCGAGCTGGTTGCCATCCTGCCTCGAGAAAACCCAAACATGGGCGAACTGACCGTTACGAATGAATTGGAGGTCACGCTCGAACGACGTACTTGGCCCGGGCGAGGTCGAGGGCTGCGTGCTGGCTGAATCACTCGGAGGGCTTTTCAAGCCGCTTTGACTGCACGCGGGTAGCATTGCTCCGACAATTAACACGCTCGAAGCAAACACGAACTTTGGAATTTGACTACCCATTCTGCAGCACTCTAGTCCAGACGTGTTTTTCGAGGAAATCATGGCTGCTCATTCTGCGGATGGTTCCTCATCAGGCAAAGGCTCCTGATCATCATTAATCACGCCGGAACCCGGTAACACCTGCGGGGGCTCACCTTTCTGGTCACGGATGCGCAGAATGGTGCAATCCGTGTCCTCATAAACGATATCAAACCAGCCGCTCTCAATCGCATTATTGAAAAACTTGTCGTGGGCATTGTCGGTGAAAACGAAATGGGCTCCAAAACGATCGCGAATGAGCGGACCCGGATCTTCTTCATCTCCCAGAGTGATCCGATCATAAAGCTTTGACAAAGCCGGATCTCTATCGAAAAGGTAGGTCGGATCGAGACCAGATACGTAGTTGTGACTGGGGTCGTAGTAGAAGAGCCGGGGGAAGTCGTCCCAATCGGTGTTGAATACTCTCTGAGCCGGCGTGACGTTCGCACGCATCCACTCGGCTCCAGCCCGGTAGTAGTCATGCGATTCGCTTGACTTAATATCTCCTACTGTAGCCCGCAAATTGAAGAGCATGACTACTCCCAAAAGTACTGCAATCACGGCAGCGCCGATCGTTCGCGCGAGTTCCATGCGGTCGTCGGCAATCGGTTGTGGCCCAGGTCCATTGCGATCGAGAAAAGGCTGCAACTCCTTTAGAAGGTCTGTCGATCGTCCCGTCAAGGCCGAGCCCGCGCCCACCAGCCAGGGCTGTAGGGCAAACGCAGAAAACATCACCGCGAAAGGTGGCCAGTATTCGGCTATGCGCTTCCAACGAGCCGTCATGATCATTAGCGCGGTGGAGAAGATCAGAAAGAAGAGAGAATGGTGGGCCCGCTTCCGATCCGCGGGGTCAAAAGCGATGTACCCGACGACCATGGCAACGCAGGCCACCAGCGAGTTTCCAATGAATTCCCAGGAATTGTAGGGATACCATTCCTGCCCAACCTTCGTTGAAAAGTCCGATGGAACCAATTTTATCTTCAGGTGCTGATAGAAGAGGTGAAGGTTCTTCGGAAAGTAGGGATTGATAATGAATCCAGCCGCTGTGCCGGCCAGCACCCACACGATTGGTTGCCACTCGAAGCGACGTTCCGTCCAGCCGATGACCGCCACCCAGATGAGCACGGCCAGAATCAGCAGCACAAACATGTCGTAGGTAAGTGTGAAGATGAATGCGAGCGGAGCAATCAGCCGATACTTTTTCTTGAAGAGCAGATAAATTCCGGCAATGAGATAGATGATTGCGAAAGGCGGAGCCTTGGCCATGTTTAGCCGGTATAGAAACGGAGAAGAGCAAGCAAGCAGTGCGACCAGCCATACCAGAATGTAGCGAATTCGGTGCTGTACCAGCAGCCAGTAACAGGAGAGCAGGGCTAAACTTGCGAAGATAACTGAAGCGATCTTTGCGCCCAACCGTTCGTCACTAAACGTGAACGGGATCTGCAAGATGTGGAAGAGAAAATGATGATCGACGTAGTCTTTAGGGTTGAGGGTCGTCAGCGGCAACCAGGTGAAAATCGGTGGAAAGCCTCGGTTGCGCAACCCTTCCCACAGCATCCGGCTCCACTTAATGTGGTAATAGCCATCGAAGTCGCCACAGCAAATCGCATCGGTGGAGAATTGGAGTCTCCAGAATATCAGCCCGATAACGATCGCCGCCGCGCCCACCTGGACGCCGCGCGTGGCAGTCCCAGACTTAAGCGCACTAGAAAGCTTTGGCGAGATCTTCATCTATTGACGTTCTTCGATACCACGCAACCAAATCTCAAAGATGTTCAATAAGATCAAGAAGAGCCCGCGGCTCGATTGGTTTAGTCAGGTGATCAACTGAATGGCAACAAGCGAGACGTAGTTACCCTGCATGATTAGACCTTTCCGAAAAGCTCTTAGGATATAAGCGACTTAGGAAACCCGCATAATTTAGCCGAAGTCACTGATTCGTGTCTACGTTTTTACCCGGCATTGGCAGGCTTGCAATAAAATCTTGACATCGAGGTTCTAAACTCCCTTCATGTATCCAGCGGGTAATCTTTTCATTCCGGTAGAACACGGTCGGCTTGAGGCAATCCTTAAGGAGCCGCGAGACGCTTCCGTAACTGGAGTGGCCCTTGTACTTCATCCGCACCCACTCGGTGGCGGCACGATGCACAATAAAGTGATATTTCACGCTGCAGCGGCCTTAAACGATGCCAGCTTGATT
>JAIVJP010000457.1 GCA_020199975.1 Acidobacteriota bacterium | reverse complement strand
TGTCAGGCACGTGGGACATGCCAGCATCTGCAGTTCCGTCATACCAGTTTGCGGACGGTACCACTTAAAGGGTGTCAGCCACGTGGGACTGTCCTTGAGAGACGCAACACGACTCCGAGAATTATCATTACTATACCTACATACAACAGCAAATTGCCAATTCGTAATCCAGTAGCGGAGAGCCCATATAAACTAACCAGGACATAAATGATTATGCAAACCACGCCCGTTGCCATAAGGGATCGTCCGGCACCTCTCAGTTTCATCCTTATACCCCTTTGCTCATTCGTATCACGAACCTCCGGTTAAGACCCGGTCGCTTACGAAGCTGTGAATTAATTGATTCGACATGTGTTTCTACCAACGAAGTCATCGGGCGATAGTAGAAAAATCGATTGTAGGGCAAATACGCGCGAAAAGTTTTTGGCGATTCTCCTCGAAACTAATTTATTCACAGCTTCTACCGCGGTTCTGACAGAGCTTTGATTCTAAGAATCTAAATGAGCATAAACAGCCAGTCCCGAAAAACTCCCGCACGAGCTCGGTCCTTAATCCATTAACTCAAAGGTTCGCGGAGCGGGCAAGATGCCCGCTCCAGTAGGCAGCTCATTTCACCATTGTGCCGGTGCGGCTCCAGCGAGTGTTCTTGAAGAAGTCGATGAGGAAATTATTATTCGAAACGGCGCTTTCGTCGTAGGACCAGTAAACGAACATCGCGCGTCCAATGACAAAATCGCGGGGAACGAAGCCCCAATAGCGGCTGTCCTGGCTGTTATTACGATTGTCGCCCATGACAAAGTAATGGTTCGGCGGAACCGTGATTTCTTTATCGTTTCCCTTTCCTTCATGGTCGAAGATGGGATAGTCGTCATCCATGAGATCCGAGCGGTAGTAAACATTATAAGTCTCACCGGGTTTGCGAGGCGGGTCGTTGATGATTTCCAGTGGGTCCTTCCGGTTGTGATCAATGGCTTCAATCTGATGTTCCGGCAACGGCTGACTGTTGACGATCACACTCCTGCCATCCAGACGGATCGTGTCGCCCGGGAGACCTATCACGCGCTTGACGTAGTTGGTGGTGATTGGTTTGTTGTCAGGTCTGTCGTAGTCGCTTTTAGGATCGTAGATGTTCCCGGGATATTTGAAGACGATGATCTCGCCGCGTTTGATTTCGCGCTGGGGCAGGAAGGGCATCGTCTCGCCCGGCGCGAAGATAGACTTATTAACTAGCAGATGGTCGCCGATGGTGATTGTGTTCTGCATCGATCCGGTCGGCACCTTCACCGCCTGCACGATGAAGGTCATCCCGAAGAGAGCCATGATTACGGTAACGACGGCCGATTCAAAGTATTCACGCCAGACCGATTTTGGAGGGCCTTTAGGCTTGGTCTCCGGGGCAGGCGTCTTTTCGTGTCCGTTGCGACTGAAGATTCGCCCGAAGGAGTACCGCGACGGATTCTGCTCCGTGGTGGGGGCTGTTTTAGTAACTTTCACGCTGGAAGAATTGCTGGTCATCTCAAAATCATCCTAGATACGTTCGATGCAAGGGTCAAGTTCTCAATTTGGGAAACGGAACCAAGGACCGGGTCGAGCTGCAGTAAGGCGCAGTCCAGACTGGAAGCGTTTCTGAGGTTTTGTTGAAACACAATTCGAACCGCTCTTAGTTTTCCTCTGATTATTAGGAGCCTCCCGAGGTTTGACCCGGTCGCTACCGCTCAACAGTTCCGGATTTCCTCGGTTTTCCCTGCGCAGCAAACTCTCGCTCGCGCCAAACCGTTGAAACGGTTATTAGATTTATGAGCGACTTCCGCCACCGGGCTGAAGCCGCGGTGTGAATGGGAAGTCGGAAACCAGACTGCCTCAGCACAATCCGGTGATCTGTGCCCAGGGCCACCCAGCAATGTGTGCGACAGGACCATTCGGTGAAATGTGCGACAGGACCATTCTATGAAATGTGGGCACGGAGCACTCTCTGGGCCTCGCGCTTGCCCGCTAAGTCTTAGCTCCGGCCGCTTCATCTAACTTCAGATTGAGCAGCGCTTCTTTTGCTGCGGCAACCTCCGCAGCCTTAATCGAGCGTCCCTCACCCCGAACACTTCGGCCGTCCCAGGTTACTTCGACATGAAACATGCGACGGTGGGGTGGTCCGAGCGTTTCCACGACCGAATATTTTGGCGCCGGACGGCGTTCCGCCTGCAATTTTTCCTGGAGCATGGTTTTGTAATCGGCCTCCGCCGCAGACATCGGATTCGCGCGCTGCAACTCTTCACCCAGAGCGTGATTGACGAACCGGGTCGCAGCGTCAAGTCCGCCATCAAGGAAGATCGCGCCTGTAATCGCTTCCAGTGCGTCAGCGAGAAGTGCATCTTTGCTGCGCTCGGTGCCCTCGGGGTACGCCCGGCAAACATAAACGGCCACGATTAAGCCGAGCACTGAGTCACCGAGGAATTCCAGCGCTTCGTTCTGGAGTCTGCGAGCGAGATCCTCCGCGCCGGGCGCGACTCGTTCGTGGGCCCACGAGCGGTGAGTGAGAGCGCGCTCAAGCAGGTTACGGTTCTGAAACGTGTAGGCGAGGATTGTTTCCAGCAGGACCAGATCCGGAGTCTTGTTTTCTTGCGTCTTCAAAACGGATTCGATTGTAGCAAAACGCCGAAAGCCTCGTCGAAGTTACTGACAAGGCTTTCGGCGTGGATCTGGAGGTGCCGACTACGATTGAACGTTTCAGTGGCCCCGGTGATGCCTTTTGGTCCTCGGCTTGGGTACCGGGGTTGGGCTTGGGGTCTTCGGCTTGTTTGCAGTCGCGGGAGGGGTTTTGGGTGTTGTAGTAGCAGGAGCCGGGTTGGTCGTCACCGGCGCCGGCTGAGGGGTTGCGGGTGTTGTGCCACTCGCCGCAGCATTTCCCGCGGGGGATCCTGTGGCGTTTACAGTTCCCGAAGTGGGCGTAGCGGCTGGCGTGGCTGGCAGCGTAGTAATCGGAGTGGGCGCAGGCGGCAACGGTTTCGCCAGGATGCCGGCGACCATTTCGTTTAGACCGGCGTCGGACTGATTGTGCCGGTACTTGTACCAGGTGCTTACGCTGTCCATCCACACTTTCTTGTTAGCCTGCTGTGCGGCGTCTGTACCCACTAGAGCGACCGCGCGAGCGTAAGCGTCGATCATGCGATCGACTACCTGGTTTATGTTCTCCAGTGCCAGCTTACTCTCAGGCGTTTCATCTTTGCCGCCGAACTTGGCTTTGTACTCTTCAGACAATTTAGCGTAAGAGCCGGCTTCGTATGCAGCGGCGATGGTTGCGTAAGTAAACGGAAGCTTATTGAGCTTGCTTTCATACTGCGCAACCTTGATTAAATAAGGCAACGCCTCACTCGGGTTCTTCTGAACGGTCAGCTGACCAATAATGTTATTGAGATATGCCAGAGCATCATCTTTGCCCAGATAGGGTTCCCATTTGTCTGGCGCCTTGCCGGCTTCAATCAACTGCATGGCCTTCTTGGCGTAGTTGACTGCATCGGCAGTGAACGCCTCATTCTTGGCAGTAGCCGATGCGAACCCGGCGTAAGCAAGATCAATCAGGACCTTCAGATTCTCGGGCTCATCCGCCAAAACAGCCTTGCCGACCTCAAAAGCTTTGGGGTAATCCTTCTTGTTGTAGACCAGGTCTGAAACCTGATTCTTGCGGTTCGCTTTCTCATAAAGTGTAACGAAGTTCTTCAGGTAGGCTGCCTGCGTTTCTTCACCGGCGACCTCGGGACAAGCCAACCACTTCTTTGCCAGCTCGTTGGCCTTGGCCGTGTCTCCTTTAAATTGTTGCCGGAACTCGTTGTACCACGCGAGCTTGTTTTCAGGTGTGCATTGGGGATCCTGTGGTGTTGCGGCTGGCTGCTGCGGTTTTGCAGCGGGCTGCTGCGGTGTTGCGGCTGGCTGCTGCGCAAACGCCGGGAATGCAGTTGTCGCTATGGCTAAGCAAATCGCTATCAACGCAATAATCTTTTTCATTAGTTGTTTACAACCTCCAAGATCTTTTCTGCCATCTCCACACCCAGGGGCCACGAGCGACTTTTCCAGCGTCGCACTTTAGAGCGACATTAAGATGCATTCCCACAAAGACCGGTTGCCGATCTCCTCATGACGCATCTCGGAGGAGGAGCACGCGAAGACGTGGATAAGAGTCAGGGAACTATAAGAACGCCCGCAATATTCCTGCAAGTATGACGAGCATGTCAAGGCCTAGAGTACTGGTGCAGTTTGGCTCGAGCAGCGGATACACTCAAAACAGAACCAAGGCCCAGGAGGCTTTTGACTCTGTCGACAAC
>JAIVJP010000171.1 GCA_020199975.1 Acidobacteriota bacterium | reverse complement strand
TGAAGCAGGGGGTTGGCCACTCGACGTTTTAGATAAACAGAGGGTAATCCCAGACTGTTTGTTGATTGTAAGTCATGCGAAGGAGTTAACGATGATTAAGCAAAATGGTGATAAAACGAATGCTCCTCAATTGGATCAGACTACTCGTATCAAGGCGCAGAACGCCGTCGCCTCGCTTACGTTCAGGCCCTCAAGCTTCTACCCTTAATGAGCCGGTAGACAGCGAGCACGATGAGGGCTCCTATGACCGCCAGTACCATACTCATCAGAAACCCTGGTTCACTCAACTCACCCGCAGAATCAACAGTCCGTCCGTAGCCGAGTCCATTAGCTATGAAGCCACCGATCACGGCGCCTACAATTCCTAACAGCGTCGTGATAATCGCTCCACCCGGATCTTTCCCCGGCATAATGGCTTTCGCGATTAAGCCGGCGACCAACCCTAGAATTATCCAGACTAAAATTCCTAGCATTTTCTATTCTCCCTTTCATCAGATTGTTCCCACCTTATTCCTATTCGACAATACAATCCGAGAGTTCGACAATGCAATCCGAGAGTTCGACAATGCAATCCGAGAGCCACCTAGTCCGAAACGCCTGAAATCTTTCACAAGATCGCTAATGCTTCAGGATTCTACCACCAGCGTCCCCCTGTATGTTCGCTGGTCGCACATTAAATCTTTTTTCTTGCGTTCGGTGGCGTTGGCGACTCCTGGCGGACGACTATTGCCATTCATACTCACAAGGAGCTCTGAGGACGAGAATCATACATACGGCGTTCCGAAACAATCGGAAACAAGCTCTCGCGTCATGAAAACTAAACGGCCGCATCATGCAATCAGTTCGTTTTTGCGGGGTAATGGGATCTCACGATAAAAGCTGCCATAGCTTCTCTCGGAGCGGTAATAGCCCTTTTCGTTTCCCTCCTTTTCCGTCGTCGCTCCCGCGGATCTTGAGGCTTATTATGTCGGAAAGACAAGCTTCATTGCTTAGGCTTGCCCGTCATGGGAACGAACCGCACGGGGATCGTGCGCTGCTCAACCACCCCCGCCTTGTTCCGAGTGAGTATTACCATCTCCTGGAATGCAGAGCCGACTGGGATCACCATTTTGCCGTTCACAGCCAGTTGCTCGACGAGCTTCTGCGGAACGTGGTCAGGCGCAGCGGTAACGACGATGGCGTCAAACGGGGCGTGCTCATGCCAACCTTCGTAGCCGTTACCAGTCTTTACTTCCACATTCTTGTAACCAAGGTCGCGAAGCAAGTTGCGTGCGCCCTCGGCCAGCTCCGGAATGATCTCAATCGTGTAAACCTGCTTTGCCAGTTCAGCCAACACAGCCGCCTGGTATCCCGAACCTGTGCCGATTTCCAAGACCTTTTCGCCGGGCGCCACTTCCGCAGCCTCGGTCATATAACCGACGATAAAAGGCTGCGAGATCGTCTGGTCCTGACCAATAGGGAGTGGCCGGTTTTGGTAGGCGAGGTGCCGGTACGTCGGCGGGACAAACTTATGTCGAGGAACTTTTAGCAATACATCGAGGACCGTCTGGCTGGTGATTCCCTGCGACTTGAGCTGCTCGACCAGGTTCCGTCTTTGCTTTGCGAATTCTTGAGCGGCCTCTTGTTCGACACTGGTTTGCTCAGAACGCAACTGAGGCGTGCATGAATACAGGGAAAAGAGAAGAAGAAGAACTATTGGCCCAATGACCTGGTTGATCATAAGTAACTCACTTCTCGTCGTGCTTAATCGCATTACGTTGCGACTGGCGTGCAACCCAGAACACCGGTAACCCAGCCAGCAGAACTGCAACACCAACCAGCGCTCCGATGCCGGTGTAAGCGATGCTGGCTTGGAGCATGTAAAGGCAGCTGGCGCAAAACGCCATCGGCAGTAAGGGATGGAGCGGCGCGCGAAACGGGCGCGCGGTATCTGGCTCCTTGATGCGCAGTACAATCAGTGAAAGCCCAACCATGAAAAAGAAGAACCAGAACACAGGAGCAGTATACTCGACCATCGTCGCAAAACCTCTTCTCGTCAGTGTGCCAATCAAGACGAGCGCCAAAGCAATCGCGCCCTGAACCAGCAAGGAGTTGGTGGGAGTGTTGCCGGGTGTATGCCAGCGCCCGAGAAATCTGAACAACCGAAAATCGCGCCCAAAGGCGTAGTTTGTCCGTGCACCTGTGAAGATGGTCGCGTTTGCCGAGGTTAGAGCGGAGATGGCGACGAGTAGACTGACAAACTGTGCCCCGTGCTGGCCCACGGCCCGCTGCATCAAGTCAGCGGCGACAGCCTCGGAACCCGCCACGCCCGAAAGCCCTAGTCCGCGCAGATATGCCCAATTGACTAGCAGATAAAGTCCGGTGATGATGCCAATACTCAACAGCAGCGCCCGCGCTACGCCGCGTCGTCCGCTCATTTCCGCGGATATGTAAGCGGCTTCATTCCAACCACCATAGGTGAGGAGTACGAAGACCATCGCCAATCCTATCGCTGCTTCCGATCCTTGCGGAGCCGGGGAGGCGGATGCCACTGCGGGCGGCGGCGATTCGATCAAAATCAATCCGGCAACGATGACCACAACCAAGCTCAAAACCTCAACGGCCGTCAAGAGATTCTGCGCGCGTGTCCCCACATGCACGCCCATCACATTCAGGCC
>JAIVJP010000456.1:2665-4030 GCA_020199975.1 Acidobacteriota bacterium | reverse complement strand
GTTACAGGCAGTCGACTGACTGCCCTTTTCATTTTGTGTGCCTATGCCGTGCTAGCCTTAACCGAAAAGCATTTTCTCGAGCTTCTCAGTCGCGGCTTGCTCCGCGGTGGGTTGTTTAGCCTGTAATATTTCAAGTCTTAATGGGGAGCAAGCGAGAAGAGACAAAATTAGGGCGCATGCTGACCCTGGATGCGATGCGCGGGGCGGCGGCATTGGCAGTTGTAATGTATCACGCCCTGGGGGTAGCGCCGCAGACTGCCTTAAGCGGTTGGCAATGGTGGTTGCCGCAAGTGACCGCCTACATGGTTCATTTCGCGTACGCAGGGATATACCTCTTTTTTGTCATCTCTGGGTTTTGTATCCACTTGTACTGGGCCAGAGCACGGGCAGCCGGTGTTGAGAAGCCGGTCATCCACTTCTTCCTCTTCTGGAAGCGCCGAGTGCTCAGATTATACCCTCCGTATCTTGCTGCCCTCGCGCTGTATCTCTGCTACCTTGCCTACAAGATCCCGGTTAAAGTGACGGGCTTTTACTTGTGGGATGTCGGGCTTCATCTGTTCATGTTACACAATCTGGACGCACGGACGACCTACACTATCAACGGAGCTTTCTGGACGCTCGCGATCGAAGAACAGTTGTACCTAGCTTATTTCCTGCTGCTTTTCCTGCGCATTCGTTACGGGTGGGCCAGAACCCTGATATTGTGCATTGCAGCGCGTATTGGTTGGCTGATAATGAGCCGCTACCTGAGCCAATCGTTTGGCATGGCGATTCCCGTTAACGAAGCGGCCGCCTCCTATTGGCTTATCTGGGCCTTAGGTGCTCTAAGTGTAGAAGCAGCATTAGGCGTCACAAAGCTTCCCGGATGGTGTTACAGGATTTCGGTGGCTTGTGTTGCGCTGGTTTGCGCGATGGGCCTTGCCCTGGTGTTGCCCATGGTAGGTGACAAGACTTGGGTTCATGATGTTGGTTGGCTCGTAATGCACCCTGCCTGGGGTTTCGGATTCTTCATCTTGGTAAACATTTCGGTCGCTGCAGAGCAACGCTGGCGACTGATATCGTCCCGTGCTCCGCGCCTGATCACTGCGCTCGCATCAATCGGACTGATCTCTTACTCACTTTACCTGACTCATCTACTGGTCCTGATGCACTGGTACTGGTTTGGCTTCACTAGATTGCACATCCTCTCTATCTCTCTTCTGATAATGACTCCTTTGTCGGTCGCTTTTGGTTGGCTGTTCTTCCGTTTATTTGAGCGACCGTTTATGACGTTGCCTGGTGCGGTTACGGTTCCCGCGCAACCGAAATATGTTTCTATTGATGAAGATCAGATCGGACCAGCTAGTGAGGCGGCGTGAAGAAGCC
>JAIVJP010000456.1:0-2658 GCA_020199975.1 Acidobacteriota bacterium | reverse complement strand
ATTGGAAGTAACGGTTTCTCTCGTAGTCTCTTGGACAGGCAACCAGCCGATCCGTTTCGTTCACAAGGTCTTGATTGCGCTTGAGCGCCGGCTTTGGATGCCGCATCTCGTCTAGTGGTGCAACCCACAACTCTGTCGTCCCTTCTGTGATGTCAGACCCCGCACGTCGCGAACATTGTCGCCGCAGCACCCGCGACGGCGAGCGCAATGACCTCCTCCGCTTCACGCTCAAGTGAGCTGCGCGTTTAAGCCTGGACGTTGGTGACGTATTCGTCGGGACCCTTTTGCGGAGGTGGCCCGTCTTGCTGAGTTGGGCTTGGGGAGAGGCCGGACATCGAAGCGAAGGAGATGCTGAAGCGACCTCAAGTATCCGGTTATGGAAATTTTCCGGACGGGCAACCGCGTACCTTGCAGCGCCGTGTGCAGCAGCCGCGAAACGAAAGGACGAAGAATGTTGGCCACTAATGAAACGAGTTCCGAGAGTTTTTCGACAGCTGGTGTTTAAGCGACGCGCGAGATGCTAAAATTCAGGAATTGAGGCCACACATTGTTCGATAACATTTCGGATGAGGCAACACGAGTGGGAAAACTAGGGAAAGACCCTTTTGCGCTCCATCAACGGCGGGGCTGTCCCAAATGGCTTTCAACTCGAAGCGAGGGAGCCGATTTTTCTGGAAACCAGATTCAATTGCCCCTTTAAATATGGCAACTAAATTCAATAGCCGCTTCTAAACAAGGACGCGGCTTTTTCGAGTGCCGGAGTATTGGCCGAAAAGTCTCAAATTCGGCCCTTCTGAGCCTGCGCTTGTCCCGCGGCGCTCGTTTCTTGGCACATCTTCTGGGTTAACCTGCGAAGTGTGGTTTCCCGCAGTTGATGCGAGTGTCCCTAACCTCGGAGGAGAAAACAGATGTCTAGCCAATGTAGAGTTTTGCTCTTATCAGCCACTTTGGTATTTCTCGGACTTGTAGCTCCCACAGTCAAAGCAGACACAATTACGTTTAATGATGTCATTCAGACTACATACGGCCCTGACCGCGGTAATCTGACTACCGAAGGATTTGTATTCTCCTCGAATGGTCACTTTCACACTGATGAGTCCTTCGGATTCTTTGATGAGAATCTCGGTGGCTTTCAGACTTCTGCATCTAACGGCACGATCTATGCTAACGCACATGATGGGTTAACCATCACAATGCAGATGGTTAGCGGCGCGCCATTCACTTTGAACGGTTTGGACATTGCAGAACACATCGCCGGAGCTAACAGCCCCCGCAATGCAACGCAGATTACCATAACTGGATTTCTAATGGGCGGTGGCACCGTGATGCAAACATTCGACCTGGACGGCGTCATAGATGGACCCGGAGGCGCTGCTGACTTCCAAACCGTTTTACTTGGGGCAAACTTCACTAACCTGCAGTCTGTGATCTTTTCTGGGGTTGGAGGCAGTGCTCAGGAATTTTCCATAGACAACATCATCGTGAATCAAGTTGTCAACCCGCCGCCGACGCCAATGCCGACACCAACGCCGACGCCTCAGCCGACTCCGACGCCTCAGCCGACGCCGACACCTCAGCCAACGCCGACTCCGACGCCAGAGGGTTGCACCCCAACCACTACGGTTACTGAGGGGGACCTAGCTCCGGGTGGTATCCCTTCCTTTGGAGTGTCGAGTGGACCAAACTCGGTAACGGTTGATCATGTTAATGCCGGAACCGGGTTGCAATCCTTCACGGTGGTCGGAACTCCGACCAATGCGACAGTAACGATACCGGCTTTCACGACCGGCACGTTCGATCCGGTAACTGCAACCTTCACGGTAATTAATCCGAGTCAACCGGCTGATTTCACCTTAAGGGCTGCGAGCACGTATCACTCCATCTTTATTCGCGTGCGGTGTAGCTCAGCTCTCAACACTTTCAGCGGACGGGCGATTGCCGTCAATGCGACCATTGCGGGAACAAATGCCACGCTCGTGGACACGGGTCCGCTCCCAGCTGAGGGCGGCTCGATTACAAGGTCATTGGTGTCAGCTAATGTGCTGGGGGGTGCGCTCACAACAGGGCTTCTCAACGCGACGACTTTGGGTGCTGGGGACCAGAGCCGGTCGCAAGCCCAAGTGGAAAATCTGTTTTTGATGGTGGGTGGCAACACCATTACCTCCGACCTTGTGCCGGCGAGTTCCCAATGCACGTGTACCGCGGGTGGACCGATTTGCGAGGGTGGTGTGATGATAGCCAACCTCCGCATCAACGGTGTCTTTATCCCGATCTCGGGTGTTAATCAAACGATTAACCTGCCGGGTGGTGGATTCGTCGTCATTAACGAACAGATCCGAACCGGTTCCGGGAGTTCCGCGGCCATTACGGTCAACGGTGTGCACGTCAGCATCCCTGCAGAGGCGGATGTTATTATCTCCTCGGCGCACTCCGAGATCACCTGCGGGACATCACCTGCGGGACAACCCCAATAGTGCCGCTCGCGAGGTTAAAGTAACTAAACTAAAAGGTGTGTGGCTAAAAACCACACACCTTTTTTGCTGCTTTGAAATTGAATAGTAAATAGCACTGGAAGAGCAACTGGGTTCTGATGGACAAAGGAGGGCTCGATGGGCGTGTTGAGCCGAATCTAGGGGTGACACCAAGGTTGTTTTAGAT
>JAIVJP010000170.1 GCA_020199975.1 Acidobacteriota bacterium | reverse complement strand
CACCTCGGTCATTCGAGCCCGAATCAAAGCCCTCAACTACGTCAAAAACGGCGTACTGAATCCTTCGTGCGAAGCGCCTATCCTCATTAAGGTTGACATTATCCTGAGCACGACGCACGTATGTTTCAACGCCCCTTGTAACCTTGTTGAAGCCATTGAGATGAATGCTCAAAAACCTGTCCGCGCTATTTGTCCTGGCAACACGCGCCCTGTCCGCGAGGCTGAGGTTCACATCAGTGGTCCGTGTCATGACGATGTTTAGAGTGTGCCCTCTAGTCGCTGCCGCGCTTTGCAACGCAGATCTCACCAGATTCGCCAAAGTCAACGTCAGCTCTTTTTCTTTGACGCCGCTCGCGCTGACGGCGTGATTACCATCAGAACCGCCGATCGAGCCAGTGCCGCCATGACCAGGATCAATTACAACCGTACCAGTTGCCATTGTCTCCCCCCTCCTATCAATTCATCAAAACTTTCAACTGAGCCGTAAGTTCGAAACATAAAAAAATCGCGATCAACTTCTAGCTGGATCGTTCTTGCCTTATTTTTAGCTGCACTTTTTTCGGGACATTTCTTGCATTCACCATTTCCAGCAGGTGCAAAGTAAATTTAGAAGCCGTTCTATCGGAATAAATTCGACACTTGTATTGAAAACAGCAATGCTCCCCGTCCTTCCCAAGGTTTTGGATTGGGATTCCAGGCGTAGCCCATGGTTACATCCAGGCTTACGATGCTCAACTGCATTCCTCCACCCACAGCATATCGCACACCACTTACCGGCAATCCACGTTGCCGCATCCTCGCGGCATCGAAGATAAAAACAGGGCTGACTGCAATCAAGTTCGCTTCGTGCGTGAGTTCATCAAAGACGCGCCTAGGGTAGATCATGTCTTTAACCGCTTTCGTTTTTGCTTTAACGGCAATCGGAGAACTATCAAGTGCTGTGAAAGCGGTTGCCATGCCGGCTTGCTGGCGGCCAAGGTCGCTAAGTGGCCCATCTATGTCGGAAGGGTTTGGGATCCCCTTCATGTCTTTAAGAGACGTAAGATCGTCCATTAGCTCCGAGACATAGGACGAAATGCCTGCGGCCGGAAATCCCACGACCAATTTTCTAACGTTCGCCGTCTTGGGCGCTCCATCCTGTAAGTCTTCCTTGATGGCGCTTACGGTCTCATTGACTTGATCGAGATCCGCGCGGCAAAGTCTTACTTGGTCGTTTACGTCCGATCCCAAATTTAGTCCCTCAACTTCGTCCAGTTTTCGCCCAACAGACTCCAACGTCAGGGAAAGTGGACGAACCTGTTCAGCGACTTGACGGAATTCGGGTGTGCTACTTAAATACTCATTGCGTAAGGCGCTTTCCGCAACATTAAACTGCAGAGCGACAAGACGCGGGAAATCCGGCTCATCCAAAATTTCTCGCGGCACCAGCGGCTTTCCCCAGACGGTAGCAGCCAGCGTGATATTGGCGGAAAAGAAGCTATCCCCACCGAAAATTCCCGCTGCGCTTGTTTGCGCGAATTGGTTCTGCGGAAAGCTGCGAATGTAAGGGTTGCTTCGAATTATCCAATCGCCCGCCGCGATGAAATTGCGTTCTGCGTTGCCTCCGAAAAAGCGTTCCGCTACTGGCAACTCTCCCCTGGTGTGAATGCTACCGGCGTTAAAATGAAGGTCCAGAGTAATTGGCCTGTGGTCGGTGACGAGAAATCTCAGATTAGCGCCCGCATCGAATACCTGCTTGATGAAATCAAGTTGCGCTCCTTTGCCCGCGCTTCCCAGATGGAGGCCGTATGACCCTTTCAAGGCGTGTCGTCCAGACCTCATCGTGCCGCCGATGAAAGCCTTAAGAGAGCCATAAGAACTTCTTGGCAAGTTTCCGGGAAGCACTTGGGGCAGGCCAACCTCAGTCTGTTTATTTCCTCCTTCGACCAAGCCTCCGAATCTGAAGATCAGATTTTTGGAGCCGAAAGCCTTTGTGGCGGCCATAAACTGGGCCTGGCCTAAGCCTTCTTTCAGACTCGTAGAAATACTCGGAATGTCGGAGTGCAAATACCTAAATTGATACTCCAGATGCCGAATCAACCCGCTTTCGAAGTCCTTAGCTCCCTCAACTTCGGCAGCGCCTTCCGAGCTTCTGGAGGAACCAGAACCGTTGACTGAGATCGTATCCAGCAGCCCACTAGGCTGTTTGACAGTGAGCCTCGTCCCCCCATAGGGGTTGCGGGAACGATCGTACCCAACAAATGGTTGCGGGAAATAGTTGGCCAGGGTTTCCGTCGCAGGCGTGTCCAAGACGGAGCGTTTGACCTCTTCCTTCTGACCCGTCTCGAAGGCGCGACTCAAGTAATATGAAAAACCTATGGAGTAGACTCTGTAGACGACATCCAGTGTCTTAGCTTGCGCATCGCACTTCTGAAGAGTGGGTCTAGCGATGCGTACGGCGATGCGGTCGACTCGACTTACTGTTAGTTCCGGAAATTTCTCCTGAACCCTTATGAAGCCCGCATCGGAATCGGTCTTCCGAAAGGCTTGGCTTCTTGATCGGCATTTCCGGATCGGATGTGATGTCCTTGAGCTTTTGGTCGACCGAGCCGAACAGCCAGCCTAAAGGGGAGTCAATTTTTACCTCATGGATGGTATAACTTCCCCTCTCATAGAACTCTGGCGC
>JAIVJP010000169.1 GCA_020199975.1 Acidobacteriota bacterium | reverse complement strand
CCTAACGGGTGGCCAGGGGGGCGTTGGGGCAACGCTCGTAGGCGTCATCCTGCTTGGGATGATTTTCAATATTTTTAATCTTGAAGGCCAGATTAGCCCCTGGTGGCAAATGGTCCTACGCGGCGTTATTCTACTCGCCGTGGTTGTCGTACAGAATCGTTTAAGCAGAAAGAAACAATGAGTGCGGAATCATGGGTAATGATGTGAAGTTCCACTTGACTTAGCGTTCGTTCTAATACGTCATCTATGGACCGAGGACGTTATACCAGAGCGGAGATAGAGGCGTTTGTACAGGCCGTTTTGACAGACGGCTTCTGCGTACTGCCAGATCACTTTGACCGCTCGAAGCTCGCCTCGTGGGGCGAGGCTTTCGCGCCTTTGCTCGAAAGGCATGTCCAGCAGGAGGGTAGCTTGCAGAACCGCGGAGCGGAGCGCTACTACGTGACGCTGCCTTTCGACCTTACATTCGCCGACCCTGCCGTCTTCGAGGATGAGGACATCCTCGCCATCGTCAAAGTACTAGTCGGCGACGACGCCGTGATGTGCCAGCTCGCGACCGATACGCCGCTCTTTGGTTCAGATTATCAGGACATACATCGCGACGCCCCACCACTCTTTCCGGAAACCGGCGAAGAGACACTGCCCTTTCAACTCGCCGTCAACTTTCCGCTCGTCGACGTGACTACAGCGAACGGGCCGTTCGAGGTCGCGCGCGGCACGCACATGATGTCGAAGGAAGAGGCGCTCCGGCGCATTGAGTCCGGGGAAGTCAAACTTGAGCCCTTGCTACTTCGAATTGGAGACGTCGTGATCCGGGACGTGCGCGGCTTGCACCGTGGCACGCCCAATCGCACTAAGACGCCCAGACCCATGGTCGTAATCGGCTACAGCCGCCGTTGGCTGTTTCGTCCCGAAGTCTCGATCCAAATCCCCCGCGCAGTCCGCGAAAAACTCTCGGAGCAGGCAAGGTTCCTGCTTCGCTTTAACCCCGTTGTCGACTCGCTCGACGAAGAGGGAATTGAAACCTATCAGTCCTTCGCATACTGAAGCAGTAGCGAGTGTGGGTGTACTACGGCATCACGCTTTTCTCCATCATGGTTAGCCTTAGCTAATGGTTAGCGAGTTCTCGACAACTGGAGGTTGAGATCCGTGCTGACTTCAATCATTCAATTCGCGTAGCCGGTTTGCCGCTTGTTCCGGTGTAATGTCGCGCTGTGGCATAGCTAACATTTCGTAACCCACCATGAATTTGCGAACCGAAGCCGAGCGGAGCAAGGGTGGATAAAAGTGCGCGTGCAAATGCCATTCGGGATGGGGTTTTCCATCCTTCGGGAGCTGATGGAAGCCCATGGTATAAGGGAACGAAACTTGAAATAGATTGTCGTAACGACTGGTAATTTGCTTGAGAATGCCGGCGAGGTTGGTGCGTTCCGCACCACTCAAATCGTCCAACCCCGCCACGTGACGTTTGCTTATGACCATGATCTCGAAAGGCCAGACGGCCCAGAACGGAACGAGGGCGAAGAAGCTATCGTTCTCACAGACTAACCGCTCTTGGGACCGCAACTCCAATTCAAGGTAATCACAAAGCAAACAACTCTGATGTTTGACGTGGTACTCACTCTGGGAATGAGCTTCCTTTCTTGATTCGTTCGGCGCCTTCTCGTCGGCCCATATCTGACAGTGTGGATGCGGATTGCTGGCTCCCATCAGCGCGCCTCGGTTTTCAAAAATCTGCACCCAATTAATAAAGGGAAGCGCGCCGAGTTCCTGATACTGATCAACCCACGTATCCACTACCTCACGAATCTCGGCAACGCTCATGCGCGCAATTGTTAGATTATGTCGGGGCGAGAAACAGACCACTCTACAAATGCCACGTTCCGATTCCCCCACAATTAGTTCGCCTTCCTGCACTCTTCCCTCGGGGGTATCAGGTCGCAGGGCGGCAAAATCGTTATCAAAAACAAAGGTGCGGGGGTACTGAGGATTACGCACGCCCCCGGCCCGCGCATTACCCGGACATAAGTAACAGTCGGGATCATATACGGGCTGTTCCTCCGGCTGCGTTTCTTCCACCTGACCTTGCCAGGGCCGCTCGGTGCGTTGTGGCGAAACGAGTACCCACTCGCTCGTGAGCGGATTGAAGCGTCGATGAGGATGTTGTTTCAAATCAAACATAGGCAACGGACTTACTCAGCGCCTTGTGCAGCGTTACACACGTCCATTAAGCATGCGCATAGAAAGCGCCTCTAAAATCGATGACTTCTCTAAAAGAGTGATACTTTAGATTTTTAGAATTTTGTAGAGGCAGCCGTCCAGCTTCAACTGCTTTTATGCTTCAGCCTGCGGGGCAGGCGGAAGCATAACGCGTTTGCACGTTTTCGGGTATTATATCGGCCTACCTGTGGCGTAAGCCCAGATTTACAATTCTCACAATAACAGAAGGGAACCTCACAAAATGTCTCAATCCTTCACCAATCTTCTCTACCACATTATCTTCTCAACCAAAGATCGTCGGCCCCTCATCACTTCCGTCTATGAGCCACGCCTGTACGAATACATCGGCGGGATAATAAACGGAGGCGGAATTTCACTCGGTATTAATGGTGCTGACGATCATGTGCATGTTGTGGCCAAGCTGCGTCCGGATCGTGCCTTGTCCGACGTTTTGCGTGATCTCAAATGCAACGCGAGCGGCTGGATGCATGACGTCTTTCTCGAGGTAAGAGATTTCTCTTGGCAACGTGGCTACGGCGCTTTTACCGTGAGCCAATCACATGTTGAAGAAGTGCGCCGTTACCTTCAACGACAGAAGGAACATCATCAAAGGATCTCATTTCGCGATGAATTCGTTCAATTCCTGAAGGCGAATGGAATTGAATACGATGAACGTTATCTGTGATCTGCGCCTCCACGGGCTCGGAATAATAACATGAAAAACCGCTGCCGCCCGTTTGCACGGGCTAGCGATTCTTTGCCATCTACCCTGGGGCTCACGCCCCAGGCTTTAGGCTGTCGCCCTGCTTCGCAGGCTGATACGCAATGAGCATAGATAAGATAGATCCATTGGATAGAAATGTGACCTGCCGAATTCTGAATTCAAATCGATCAGAACGTTCAGCGAACATAACTGCAAGGGAATCAACGTTGTTTCACCGAGGGCTTTGAAAAACGTTGGGACAGTAGTGAATGGAAAATGACTTTCCTCCTCTAAACCGCGCCTACCCTGCCAACCCTCACAGTGATAACACGCCCGGCAAAAGGTACGCTCGCCCTCCGACTTCAATCGGAATAGATGGCCAGCCCGGGGTAGCGGTAATTATTTCAATCCCGTCCTCAAAGGCAATGCAAGTCTCTTCAACTTTTGACCCGGTGATCGAGGGATTCCAGGCGAAGGCTTGCGGGTTTTGTACTTTCTCTGTAGTCAGGGGATGCGCGACCCAATCGCGCGTGTGATAACCCGTGGCTCCCCCCTGGTGGTGGAGATGTTCTTCCCCTGAGAAACCCGCCTCACTGTAAGCGAGTGCTGCCAGTTCATAGAGCTCACGGCCGGTCACGCCCGGCTTGGTACCGTCAAAAAGCCGCGCATTTACAAATGCACTGCCACGCGTCCGACTGCCCAAGGCTTCCGGCATCGCGCCATCGCAAACAATACGGGTCAGGGAAGCGATTAGCCCGCCTCGGCGTGCGCATACGACGATCATCAGTACCTTTTTCCACTGAAGATCCGTGGGCACAGGATGTCGGAAACCCTTCAAACGATCATCCGCCGCCACAAGTGTGACCACTGAATACGCGCCCACAGCTGCTAGAGCATCAATTGCACTTCGTGCTACTTCCTTTTCCGTCACCCCTGGTTCTAATTTGCGCGCCATGTCTCCAATCGCCTTACCGGCATCCCGACCAAGAGCCTTAAAACGGTCTACCTCAGCTGCCGTTAACTCGTAGCGCGCACGTGCTATCGCACCGTCCACCAGGCGTACGTCCCCGCCCGAAGGAAGATCACTGCCGAGCGGTAATCCCTCCGTCACTAGCGAGCGCGCCATGTCCGCTATTAAAGATGGATTTCCCTTCTCCTCTTCCCAGGCAAACTCAACCGGCTGGTAACTCTGACCAGCAAGTTCTTCAGTCAGCAGTCGGTCTATTTCGATCCTGTTGGCGAGAACAAAACGCATTCCGTCGTGGCGCAGAAAAAGCGTGCCGGCGCCAGCTTCACGGCTAAGATCGATGCCATTTGTTCCTCCTGCTGTCAGCCAGGAAAAGTTAGGTTGAGAATTGATCAGTAGTCCGCCCAAACCCGCTTTAGAGACTAAGCGGAGAAGCCTTTCAGTTTTTTCCTCAATCTCTCTAGATAGTGACATCGGGATTTATAGCTTCCCTTGCTTTGAAGAGCTTTAGGGCCGGTCTGGGAGTTCAGAGTTTGGCCCAGCCAGAGCAACCGGTGCTCTCACGATTGCAACCTCCAACTTCAGGTGGGGGCAAAACTATATGCAAAAACCGCGTGGCAAGTCGAGAGCAAATGAGCAAACACTAACTCAAGACAACCCCGTGCAGACGAAAGTCAGCAGTCGATTCTGTATGGAGAGGTTCTGTTCGGAAACCTCCTGAGAGCTTCAACGGCGGAGCGACGGTAGATGGAAAAGAACGAGGAGTAAGGATCAAACCAGAAACATAACGCTACACAAGCGATGGAGAGCGTTGGCTCTTCGTTGGGCTCTTATTGGGCGGTTTTAAGGGACAAGTCTGGACAACCGGAAGAGGAGGGACTCAAAACCGAATCGCTCAAGCCGTTGCCGACGCAGCAAGTAGCGGTGTAGACTCCATTTACCAAAAACATGTGCCCGCTTGGCTCAGTGGTAGAGCACTCGCTTCACACGCGAGGGGTCAGTGGTTCGAATCCACTAGCGGGCACCAACTTTTGCAAGAACTACTCCGCTTTCATCTCCGCATTGAAGGCGTCGCTTCGAAATCAACCTGTGAGACGCAGGCCTGCGAACATTGCGCCGACTACTGCTCTGCGGTTTCAAGATGAAAGGG
>JAIVJP010000455.1 GCA_020199975.1 Acidobacteriota bacterium | reverse complement strand
GCGCAGGTCTCCTCGCCTCTGAGAAATCCATTGCCGCAGGGCCCGCCGTCGCACTGCTGCGGGGGCACTCGCGAGCACAGCGACGTTAAGCAGTGCCGGCTTGTCCAACTTTTTGCCCAATGTTTGGGGACTCGCGAGCCTCAGAAGTTTGTTGGCTTCATCTGAGAGCGCTCCGGCATCTTCGCGCAGTAAAGTAGCTGTCCGAGAAAGGGCCTCCACAATCTTATTATTAAAAGAGAGCATTAGCGGTAGAAGTTGTTTGCGAACTTTCACCCGGGCGTATTTTTCGTCCTGATTCATCTCGTCGATCCGAAACTCGACCTTCCTCAGGCGGCAGTAGTTTTCGGCGTCGCTGCGGCGCGCCCATGAAAGCAGAGGGCGCGCCAATTGAATGGAAGATTTCAAATCGATGAGCCGCACAGGCTCAATGCCGCTCAGGCCTTCTGCGGCGCTGCCTCGTAACAGGCGCAGCAGAATGGTCTCCGCCTGATCGTCCAGCGTATGAGCAGTGACAACCAGAAGCGAGTGCCTTTCTTTCGCGGTGTTCTTGAGAAACTCGTACCGGACGCGACGGGCGGCTTGTTCAAGATTATCGCCACTTCTGGCCGCACGTTTCTTAACGTCGGTGCGCCGTTTTACGAACTCATGCCCCAATTCACTGGCCAGGTTCTCAACCCAAACCGCATCCTTGCGGCTAACTTTTCGGCTAACAGCACTCTGCCAGTGGGCTTGACATCCAACCTGCCCAGCCATTCTAATCTCGGGCATCCAATTGGACATCAAAGCGCTCTAAGACCTTCTCCCCCGAATTAGTCTCACGAGGCATTATGAAATTTCGAAAATTACTGTGTGCCCTGATCATAGCGCTGTTTACGCTGCAAGCCATGCCTGTCTTCGCTCTTGACGAAGGCATGTGGCCCTTCAACAACGTACCGCGCGCGGATATCAAGCGCAAGTACGGATTTGAAGTTACGGACGAGTGGCTGCGTAGAGTACAACTCGCCTCGGTGCGTTTCAATAACGGTGGCTCCGGGTCATTCGTCTCACCGAATGGCCTGGTGCTGACGAACTACCACATCGTCGAAGACATTGTCGGTGAACTTAGCTCTGCCCAGAAGGATTACGCGAAGGAAGGCTTTGTCGCTCGCACTCAGGCTGAAGAGCTCAAGGCGCCGAGCCTCGAGTTAAACGTGCTGGAGAATATTGAGGACGTTACCGACCGGATTAATGGCGCAGCCAGTGCGGGGATGTCTGTTGTTGACGCGAATGCCGCCCGGCGCGCCCAGATCAGTGCCATTGAATCAGAATCGGCCCAGGCAACTGGACTGCGCAGCGATGTTGTCACGCTCTATCAGGGTGGGCAGTACAACCTCTATCGCTACAAAAGGTACACGGACGTGCGCCTGGTTTTTGTGCCGGAGTTCCAGGCCGCATTCTTTGGCGGCGATCCTGACAACTTTAATTTCCCGCGCTACAACATTGACATGGCACTGGTGCGAGTCTACGAAAACGACCAGCCGGTGAAGGTGACGAACTATTTCAAATGGTCCAAGATCGGCGTCAAGGCGGGAGAGCTTGTATTCGTCACCGGACATCCGGGTTCAACTTCCCGGCTAAACACTGTGGCGCACCTGCAGTCGCTACGTGACGTGAGCATTCCTTTGGTGCTACGGATGCTCGAAACCCGCCGCGCCATGCTGAAGAAGTATATGGCCCAGGGCGAAGAGCAGACCCGTCTCGCGCAGAACGAACTGAATAGGACTGAAAACTCGATCAAAGTTTACAAAGGTCAGATAGCAGGACTTCAGGACAAGAGCCTGATGGCCAAAAAGCTCAAGGCAGAGGAGGCGCTGCGAGCTTCAGTCAGCGGCGACGCCAGAAAGAAGCAAGAATATGGCGATGCCTGGGATGCTATAGCAAAGGCTCACAAAGACTACGCAAGTTATGCGCGCGAACGTCGCTTTATTGATCTTGCTGCCGCTTTTAACAGTGTGCTGTTCGGCTACGCGCGCACTCTGGCGCGCCTGGCTGAGGAGAGCGAGAAACCAAACGCTCAGCGTCTGCCGGAATTCACCGACGCACGACGGGCGTCGCTGGAACTCGGTCTCTATTCGACCGCTCCCATTCATGAGGATTTCGAGAAACTTAAACTGGGAAACTCCCTGGAGTTCATGCAGAGCGTTTATGGTCCGAATCATCCTTTGGTCCAAAAAGTACTGAAGGGCAAAACTCCGGAAGCACGCGCCGCGGAATTGATCGAAGTGACCAAACTGAAGGACACTGAGTATCGCAAACAACTCGCCGCCGGTGGTCGCAAGGCTATTGAGGAATCAAACGATCCAATGATCGAGTTGACGCGCAGCATCGATAAGGAAGCGCGCGAGACGCGCAAGCGCTACGAAGATGAAGTGCTCAGCGTGGAGCGCACCAGTTATGGAAAGATTGCGCGGGCGCTGTTTGAGACCGAGGGGACCAAGCTTTATCCGGATGCAACCTTCACCCTGCGACTTTCTTACGGCGCAGTGAAGGGCTACTGGGAAAACGGAAAGTTTGTGCCACCGCTTACTACGCTGGGTGGACTCCACACACGGGCTGCGAAGTTCAAGTACAAGTTTCCATACGTCTTGCCATCGCGCTGGATGGAGCGAAAGCCGATGGTTAATCTGAAGACGCTATTCAACTTCGTTTCTACCAACGACATCGTGGGGGGCAACAGTGGCTCGCCGACGTTTAACAAGAGAGGAGAACTCGTCGGTTTGATCTTTGACGGCAACATTCACTCGCTGGTCGGCAACTTCGACTACGATGAATCAGTTAATCGTTCGATCTCGGTCGACGTGCGCGGGATGTGGGAAGTGTTGCGCAAGATTTTCGATGCCAACGAAATAGTGGATGAGCTTACGAAGGCGTAAGTATCGCTTGAAGGCGCAAGCCCCGCTGACTTGCAGGTCAGAAAGGCGGACCCTGTCCCCGCTCTTACGATGAAATAAGAATCGTTTAGACGAACTACTCAATTCATTCTCACCCTCTCTAGGAACTTCCTCACATGGCTCGCAAAATGGGAGAATCTTCCAGGCGTTGCTGAGTGGCTTTCAAGCTTGAGGCGGGGACAGGGTCCGCCTTCCGGACCTGCGAATTACCGCAGGTCCTTTTGGGTTTTCCCACAGCCTCTACCGCTCGCAGTTCCGTAGTGGAGTCACATCGTTGACGCGTCGCCCATGCTGCCCCTTCTTGCCGGCGAGCCACAGGGCTCATTGCTGTTGCCTGAACTTAGCCATAGATACCGCTATCCAACTCCGGCACATGGCCGCTGCCCGGCGATGACAGACAGGTGATTTCTGTCCTACATTGACCGTTGGACGTGCGCAGTGCCATAT
>JAIVJP010000168.1 GCA_020199975.1 Acidobacteriota bacterium | reverse complement strand
TGCGTATACAGCCCTGCCACTCTGACGTACAGCATTAATTTGTTTGCCATCCTCTCAACACCTACGACGGCAACCATCAGGGCTAACAGCGCCAGCAGAGTGACCAGAACGGTTGTGTGCGACCTTCTCATTCTCAGTCTCGGATGCGGGCGAAAATCCTCACGTTGCGCGTTCATGATTCGTTGAACCTCAGCCTGAGAGGATTAACGAAATCCGGTATTCTGCGGTTCCTTTCAAGGTTGTCGCCTCTGTCAGAACCGCGAGCGGCAGAGACCGGATCATTTTCCATTTCTCATTTGACATACTGCAACCCTGGGATCAATGTACCAAAAAATTGTAACGCTGAAAGCGTTGGCGAATGGCGAAAGCGTTCACAATCTTCGTTCATCGTGCGATCTGACTCACGACCTCGTAAAACTCCCTCGTTCCCTCTCGAACATTTTTTACGGTGATGCGCTCGTTGTTGCCGTGCACCCCGGCGTTCTCTTCCGTCGTCGTGTAGATTGGCGCCCACCCATAAGAGATGATGCCGAGTTGCCGATAAAGCTGACTCTCGGTGTAGCCGCTGAGCATTTTGGTGGTGATCACTGCTTCAGGATGATAGGTTTTCGCTACCGAGGTGATTATCTGAAACAGTTCGGTTTCACCCGATGAGCTGTTGGGTGGCTTAAAAGTATTTGTGTTCTCAATCTGGATCCTCGGATCGTCAATCACGCGTTTCAGTGCGGCCAGAAACTCCTCAGGCTTCTCACCTGGGAGAAGCCGCACATCGAGATCGCAGGTGGCTTCGTTGGGGACGACATTAGTTTGCTTACCGCCACTCATCATCGTCAGCGAGATCGTGTTGCGCAGCAAGTAACCATACTCGCGCTGGCCGGCTAGATCCCGCGCAAAGTCGGAGTCTTTTAGTGATTCCCGAATGTTCGCAAACTTCGAACGCATCGGTTCAGGCTGCAAGGGTGCAACGTCTTTGAAGAACTTCTCGACCGCGGGCAGAAGTTTGATTGGCGGCTCGTAGGCGAGAACCCTTGCCATTGCCCGAACTAACCGGTTGGGCGCGGAATCAGCGATCGGCCGGGACCCGTGTCCGGGCTGGCCGGTCGCCTTGAGTTGCAACCAGAGCGGCGCCTTTTCAGCCACGTCGATACCGACAAACTTCACCTTGCCCTCAGCCAGTAGATTGTCGCCACCTTCAGTCAGCAGGTATTCGGCGTTCTTGAAGAGATCTGCCTTGTTGGCAATCATCCAGATCGAGCCTTCGTCTTTTACCTCTTCGTCCGCAGTGGCAAGAAAGATCACGTCGCGCGACAAAGGCGCTCGCTCGCGAGCCAGAATGATCATTGTCATTAGCTGCAATAGGCCTTCGCTCTTCATATCCAGCGCGCCGCGGCCGTAGATCGAGCCATCGACAATCTCGGCAGAGAAAGGATCGACGCGCCAGGCGGATGGATCGGCGGTGACCACGTCTGTATGGTTCAAGAGGATGATTGGCCGCTTCGATCCATTTCCTTGCAGACGCGCAATTATGTTTGCTCGCCCCGGCTTGTATTCGAATATCTCGCTTTGAATACCCGGCTTCTGCCAAACCCGGTAAAGAAACTTCTCATTTGGTCACTCCTCCTGAGCGGCTTTGCCGCAAACCTGCGGGAGGCTTGCAAGGCTGGGGGCGGGCGCGGTTAAAGAACAGTCTCAAGCATGGTAACTCGTGACTCCCTACAGAACGCGAGCGGTAGGGACCGGATCCTATAGTCAACTTCGCCATGCAGACTTACTCGGGTTGAGTGCCGGGATCCGGTCGCTACCGCTCGCGGTTCCGTATTGAAGTGGCGTCTGCTCCAAGTAATTGCCGGCTTCACCGCTTGTTCGCTACCGGATCTCCAACTCCGCCATCACGGGGAGATGATCTGAAGCCAGCGTTTTCACCATCCAGGCTTTCTTTGCCCGCACACGATCGCCAATCCGGCAAAAAATGTAATCGATTCTTTTTGTTGGCTTTTCTGCCGGGTAGGTGAAGCCATCCCCTTTCGCGCGACTCCCAATCCAGGCGTCTTCAAACTTTGTCAGCATTAGTTTGTAAGCGCTTCCGGCCGGTTCGTCATTGAAATCACCAACCACAATCAATGGGTTCTTAACGTCCGCAAGGAATCTGAGCAGCTGTTCGGTTTCAAATAACCGCCCATCGTCACGCTGATAGTCCAAATGCGTAGTTGCAAAGTTGATCGTGCGGCCGCCGATATCAACCTCAACTCGAAGCATGCCTCGTCGTTCAGCCTCACGCCGGTTTTCGTATTTTCGATGATCGATCTTCTGAATAAGAAACTTCGAGAGAATCGCTACGCCATACTGCCCTTCCTGATAGTCGAGATTGTGGCCAAAGGCATAGTCCATGCGGGTCATCTTGGCCAGCACGGCGATCTCATCCAGGCCCTCAGTTCGACGCACACCGCGATCCACCTCCTGCAAACCAACCAGATCCGGGCGCTCCCGAATGATGACGTCCGCGATCCGTTGCAAGTCCAGTTTCTTGTCCATACCCACGCCGACATGAATGTTGAAAGTCATCACGCGGAGCGTTTTCTTGCCATCGAACGGATTCGCAGACGAGGGCGCTGCGGGCGGTATCAATGATCCCAGCAACGCAAGCGCACAAAGAAATGGAGCATATCGACGGCTCATCTGCCGAGGCTATTCCGCGCTTTCAGGGTTTATTGTCGTCGCATACATAGTAACGTCTGCCATTGCTACCTCCCGAATTTTCTGCTGGTCTAACTTTAAAAGGCATTCTAACATGCGGGAGGTTTTAGCTGAGTTTCGAGGTTCGCCACTGCTTCTGCGAGCGTTAGAGGCTGTGTGAAAACTTAAAAGGGGCTGACGGTAATTTGCAGGTTAGGAAGGTGGGCTTGCCCCCGCTCCCTGACCTGCAAGTTAGCGGGGCTTGACCCTCCTTTTGGGGTCGCATCCACCACCCCAAGTGGACTGCCCGCTTGGGGACGCCGGTCCGCTCGCGGTTTGGTAAAGCATGTCACTGCTTCATATCGCAATCATGGTGACGGGCGGCTTCACTGCCGGCGCAATAAACTCGATCGCCGGCGGCGGCACGTTGATTACTTTTCCCTTACTGATCTGGATAGGATTAGATCCGAAAGTCGCGAATGCTACAAGCACGGTTGCCCTTTGGCCGGGGCTATTTGGTGGTTTGTTCGGCTATCGCAACGAACTGGAAAACAGCTCCGCGTTGCTGCTAAGGCTGGGATTGACGAGCGTAATTGGTGGGGCCATTGGGGCCTGGCTCCTGATCTGGACTCCATCCCCCACATTCGCGCGGCTGGTTCCCTTTCTGATTCTGTTTGCCACCATCCTCTTCATGGCCCAGGGCTCAATCAATCGCTGGCTGCGATTACAGCCGATCTTGGCCGAGCCGAAAGCACTATGGTGGCTGGGCGCTATTGTTTTCCAATTCTTCTCCTCGATCTATGGCGGCTACTTCGGGGCAGGCAATGGCATTTTGATGCTTGCAGCAATGGGACTGCTCGGACTGCACGAAATTCATCGCGCGAACGGGATCAAAAACTTCCTCGGCATTTGCATCAACAGCATTGCGGTCTTGAGTTTTGCGCTTACCGATCTCGTAGATTGGTCTGACGCCCTCCTGATGGCGGGCGGGGCATTATTAGGCGGTTACTTCGGCGCGAGCATGGCTGTCCGCGTGGGACAAGTGTGGGTTCGAAGAGGGATTGTGGCGATCGGATTCGTGATCTTCTTTGTTATGGTCTGGCGACTGCGACAGTGAGTCCAATGCGGAACCGGGAGCGGTAGCGACCGGAGCCAAGCACCCAACTCAAGCAGGAGCCACTCAAACACAGAACCATTTGCGGTAGTCAATGGATGCCGGCACTCAACCCGAGCGGGACCACTCACACGCACCACACTTGCGGTGGCCGCGCCTGCTTGTGTTGAGTGCTGAATCCATATGTTGTGGCTGATTCTGGTGTTGAGGGCTAGGATCCATTGGCTACCGCAAATGGTTCGGTGGGCTGAGTGACTCCTGCTGGGATCGAGTGGCGCGATTTATTAGCTACCGCAAATGGTTCCATGCTTTGACTCCTGTGGGATTGAGGGCTGGGATCCGATCGCTACTCTATATATGAAAGGGCGCCCCCTCGGTGATAGCTTGGAGTTGTTCTACGACCTCAAGTGAAACCGGAAGGAGAGCCCTATGAAAACGTATTATGTGGGTATGGATGTGC
>JAIVJP010000454.1 GCA_020199975.1 Acidobacteriota bacterium | reverse complement strand
CAGTTGAAGTGCCGGTTTACGGAGAACATTTTGAGCTAGCGTGACGAGTGTTAGCGCCAAGCCGACCGGTCGGCTATACTTCGGCGTTCATCCAAAGACGAATCAGAGTTGAAATTAGCCCTTCACAACCTTGTTCTCCAGGAGCAGTCACATTGAGCGTTCTCGTAGGCGAAGGTACCCGCGTCGTCGTGCAAGGAATCACCGGCAAGGAAGGCACGTTTCACACGAAGCAGATGCTTGAATATGGAACAACCGTCGTGGGTGGCGTTACGCCCGGCAAGGGAGGCACGACGCACGAAGGTATTCCGGTTTTCAATACAGTTGCCGACGCGCTAAATAAAGCAGGTGCCAACGCCGCGGTGATTTATGTGCCGCCGGCATTCGCTGCTGATGCGATCATGGAAGCGGCCGACGCAGGAGTCGCGCTGGTTGTCTGCATCACCGAGGGGATTCCGACGCTCGATATGGTGAAGGTGAAGGAATATTTAACGGACAAAGGTACGCGATTGATTGGACCAAACTGCCCCGGAATTATCTCACCTGGCAAATGCAAAATTGGAATCATGCCGGGACATATTCACCGCAGGGGCCGGGTTGGGGTGGTTTCCCGCTCGGGAACGCTCACCTACGAGGCCGTGGGCCAACTGACAGCGCTCGGTCTTGGTCAATCAACTGCAATCGGTATCGGCGGCGATCCGATTGTTGGAACTACACACGTAGATGCCTTGGCTTTATTTCAAGAAGATGACGAGACCGATGGCATCGTGATGATCGGTGAAATTGGGGGCACGGCGGAAGAGGAAGCCGCGGAGTTTGCGAAGGAAAACGTTTCGAAACCAGTCGTTGCGTTTATCGCCGGACAAACGGCTCCACAGGGCCGCCGCATGGGCCACGCGGGTGCGATCATCGCAGGCGGCAAGGGAACAGCTGCTGAAAAAATGAAAGTGTTGGCAGACGTGGGGATTCGCGTTGTGAAGTCGCCGGCGGACATTGGATCGGCGATGAGGGAAGCACTGGGGGCCGGTTCAGCGGCCTAAGAATTTTAAGCCACAGATAATCGCGGATAGGCACGGATAAAACCGAAGAGAACCTGAAGTCATGTTCGTTTTCGATTAATCATGTTTTCTCCTATCCGCGTTTATCTGTGTGGGTCTGTGGCTCATTGAGGGAATGAATGGCAGGCAACCTTACATTTGGAATCATCAAACCCGACGCCGTAAGCGCGGGGAACGCTGGGCACATTATTCAACGTATTACTGATAGCGGCTTCAGAATTCGCGCCTTGAAGCTGCTGCAAATTACGTTGAAGCAGGCGGAGAGCTTCTACGCAGTTCATCGTGAGCGCCCATTCTTCCCCGGCTTGACCGAGTTTATGTCGAGCGGCCCTTGCGTGGTGATGGCCCTGGAAAAGGAAGCCGCGGTGAAAGGATGGCGCGACTTGATGGGCGCAACTGATCCGGCGAAGGCCGATGACGGGACGTTGCGGAAAGAGTTTGGCGGCTCATTAAGTGAAAATGCCGTCCACGGATCTGACTCAGATGAAAATGCCGCTACTGAGATCTCCTACTTTTTTAGCCAGATTGAGATGATTTGAGCAATAGCAGGGCTTAGTTAGTAATAGCGCCCGTAGTGAGTTTAGGTATTACGCGTTGCAGTTAGCCAGGTTGAGCGGATTTTGCGATGAAAAACTGTCCTACTTGTAACAAGACCTTTACTGATCCCGACCTCAGTTTCTGCATTGACGACGGCACACCGCTCGTCCTGGTTGCAGAGCCTGCAGATGAGACGACAGTGGTCTCGCCGTCGTCCGTCAGCAGACCGAGTCCTCCGCCGACGGAGGTCTACAAGCCGCGGGACTGGCAAGCACCTGACTACCAGCCACCAGGATTTCAACTTGCGTCAGGTGAGCCGAGCAAGAGAAAAAGGTGGCCGTGGGTTGTTGGGATTTTGGCAGTGTTAGTTATTAGTTTGATTGGGCTCGGGATCGCAGCAGCCATGCTCATCCCCAACGTGAAGCGTGCGACGTCCAATAGGAATAGCTCGAACCCGAATGTCAAACGCAGCAGCGACTCCAACTCGAGCGCGCCTGTTTCAAATTCAAACATTGAGAGCACACCTGAGAACACTAACACGCTCGCAGATGAGGGTACCGCAACAGCTCCACCCACGGACAAGGATGTAGTGCTCGCAGCCCTGACAGACCTCGAGCATGAATGGACCGTAGCCAACATCAATGCCGACAAGCAGAAGCTCAACCGGATTCTGGCCGACGACTACGTTGGGATGTCCAGCGACGGCAAGAATCAGGGGAAAGCGGAGTACCTCAGGACCATCGAGCGTGATACGGCGATTCGAAAATGGGAGTTCGAGGACTTGAAGGTGACCTTAATGGGAGACAGGGCAACTCTAGACGGCGTGATTCGTTTACAACTTCCTGATCAGGAGGCTGCTTTCAGGTTTACGGATAAGTTTGTCTGGCGCGACGGACGCTGGCAGGCTGTCGGCTCAGAGATCTCGCGGATAAAATGAGGACGGGTGTCAGGTATCGGGTGCCAGCTTTACGTGGTGCTTGTCAGAACGGGGAGCGGTTCTATGAAAGGGCTGTCAAGAAAAAACTTCTCCCAGGCCGGCCGCCGGTCAATGATTGGTTCTCTGCAGCTAGCCACTCAAGGTTGCCGGAG
>JAIVJP010000167.1 GCA_020199975.1 Acidobacteriota bacterium | reverse complement strand
CAGTTGAACTACTTCAGTTAACCCTCGCACCTGCCCTTGTGGTTGATCACACCGTGCGGATGCATCTGACTGGGCCGGGGACCACCGTGGCTTTTCGGTTGGATCTGGTTGAGCACGACGAACGGCTGGCTCAGTTGGCCCGCAGCATGATCAGCGAACTGGCAGACGAAAAACCGGGCCGTGAAATTGTGCTTGGCGCACTGGTTGAGCAAGTAGTGGTGCACCTCCTAAGACACTATTCGAACATACGACGTTCCGAAGAGCTCGAGCTCTCTCGGGTAGGACTAATCGATCGGCGAATCCGCCGCTCGGTTGAGCTGATGCATGCTCAACTGGAGCAAGATCTCTCGCTTAAGGAGATCGCCGCGGCTTCTTACTTGTCTCCTTTTCACTTCGTGCGTGTTTTTAAAAAGTTGACCGGAACAACGCCGCACGCCTACCTGGCAAGCATACGGACGAGCCGCGCCCAGTTGTTGCTCGCCGAGCCGAATCTTTCGGTAACCGAGATTAGCTCGCGTGTTGGATATTCTAGTCCCAGCCACTTCACCAAGGCCTTTCGCCAAGCCACAGGTCTGAATCCGCGCGCCTTTCGCAAAGCGCTCGTTTCCAGCTGAACAGCCCTCAGCAGTCCGGAAGGTCCGCAATCTAACGCCAGTAATGAGCAAGATTCCTTCTAACGCGCTGCGGCTCGCCTAGTATCATCGCATCACCGACTTTTAAAGAGAGGTGACGGATGGCAACAGGAAAACCTTCGGAGATTGTTGAGCCAAAGGGCAAACTGGGAGTATTGCTCGTGGGCCTGGGGGCCGTGAGCACCACTTTCATAGCTGGTGTGGAAGCCATCAAGAAAGGTATTGCTGACCCCGTCGGCAGTCTCACGCAGATGGGCACCATCCGGCTAGGAAAGCGAACCGAGAACCGGGTGCCTTTGATCAAGGACTTTGTGCCACTGGCCAAGCTAGAAGACCTTGTCTTTGGAGCCTGGGACATCTTTGAAGATTCCGCTTACGAAGCAGCGATGCACGCCGGAGTTCTGGAAAAGGACTTACTCCTCCAGCTCAAAGGCCCGCTCCAGAAGGTCAAGCCGATGAGGGCGGTTTTCGATCAGTCCTACGTCAAACGCCTCAACGGAACCAACGTAAAGAGCGGCAAGAATAAACTTGATTTAGCCAACCAGCTAATTGATGAGATAGCCGAATGGAAGCGAAAGAATAAGGCTTCACGGGTGGTGATGATCTGGGCCGCCTCAACCGAGATCTTCCTCGAGGAGAATCCCGTACACAAAACAATCGAATCATTTGAGAAGGCGATGAGGGGAAACCACAAGTCAATCGCCCCTTCTATGATCTACGCCTATGCCGCTTTGAAGTCCGGAATTCCCTTCGCAAATGGGGCACCTAACCTGACTGTGGACATTCCGGCCATCAGAACCCTGGCCGAGCAGAACAAGTTGGCGATCTGCGGTAAGGACTTTAAGACGGGCCAAACGTTGATGAAGACGATCATCGCTCCCGGTTTGAAGTCACGAATGCTCGGACTGCACGGCTGGTATTCTACAAACATCCTTGGCAATCGCGACGGAGAGGTGCTGGATGATCCTGAATCGTTCAGGACGAAAGAAGAGTCGAAGCTCTCCGTACTTGAATACATTCTCCAGCCCGAAGTTTATCCGGATCTCTACAAAGACTTCTCACACGTCGTTCGCATTAATTACTACCCGCCCCGCGGTGACAACAAAGAAGGTTGGGACAACATAGATATCTTTGGCTGGCTAGGATATCCGATGCAGATCAAGGTTAATTTTCTTTGTCGCGACTCGATCCTGGCCGCGCCCATTGTGCTCGATCTGGCGTTATTTCTTGATCTGGCGCAGCGCGCCGGCATGAAGGGAATTCAGGAATGGCTGTCCTTCTACTTCAAGTCACCACAGACGGCTCCTCATCTCTATCCCGAGCACGACATCTTTATTCAGTTGATGAAACTCAAGAACACGCTGCGCCACCTTCGCGGCGAGGACCTGATTACGCATTTGGGCCTTGAGTACTACGACTGAAACTTGCTTGATCTGAGGTGGGACAACACCGCCCTTAGGGCAATCGCGCGTTGCATGGCAAAACGCCCATTCTTGCTTAAAACCTTTTCGTCTGTGGGCGCGCTAAAACGTGCATGCAACTCCGGAAAAGTCGCCCTTCGCCGCTCAACAAACACATATTCTCATCTGTGATCTAACAGGAAATGTCAACCAACAGCAACGCCAGTGCAGGTGGAAAGAGAGGGTTTCCGCACTTCGCCCAATATTTTGTGATGACATTTCGCTTCGTGTCGTATATATAGCAGTGGGTGGATCCGAAGCAGACAGCTCGCGATTCTTGCCGGGCGAACGAAGGCTCAAAACAACGCATCCATCTAACTAGTGGATCGTTCCTTGCTATGACTGATGAGCAGGCGCCGACAGGGCCGAAAGAAAGGGTGTCAGGAAGCTCTCGGCGCAGCAGGCGAGGAGCACCACGATGATAGCTGAAATGGACATGGACACACTAAACGACAAGATGGCTACTGTGTTTTTAGACCCCGATCAAAAAAGTCCCCGCGCCCAGGACTTTGAAGAGCGCTTGTCTTCCAGAATTGTAGGCCAAGAACGGGCAGTCCGCCGCATGAGCGGCCTTTACCAGATTTTTCTGG
>JAIVJP010000166.1 GCA_020199975.1 Acidobacteriota bacterium | reverse complement strand
AGTAAGTCCCTCGTGGCATCCTTCGATTCCTGCACGTTGGGCTGGTCAAACGGATTAATAGAGAGACGCCAACCAGCGAAAGCCGTCGCAAACTCCCACAGGAAAAATTCTTTTCCCAAGTCATAGGAGTCCTTCAGACTGCGGTAAACCACTGGATGTCCGGCAGCTTCGAGAGCTTTAAGAGCGCGGTATGTTTCACCGTCCGACTTTCCCACCGCAATGGACACAAAGACTCGATCATCGGTATAGACCGAAGGTGGCCCAAGTGGCTCGCCGTTGACGGGTAGTATTCCCTTCCCTTCTTTCCCGGTGCTCTCAGCGACTAACTGCTCAATCCACAAGCCAAGGGCAGCAATGGGCTGATCCGTGACAATGGTTAACTTGTCTCGCCCGGCGTTCGCACACTCGCCCACAATTGCTCCCAACAACGCTCCCGGATTGCTTTCACCGGCTGATTCTGCGGAGCACGATCGCATCATTCCTTCAGCACGATTTAGCAGGTTCCTAATGTCCACACCCATCAGGGCAGCCGGAACCATTCCGAAGTAGGAGAGAGCGGAATAGCGCCCGCCAATATCTGGACGGTTAAGAAAGATGCGTCGAAAATTATCTTGAGTCGCCATTTTCACCATTCGGGTGCCGGGATCGGTGATGGCGACGAAAGACTCGCCTGGGTTTTGCCTTCCTTGCCCGACCTGGTTGTACCAGTATTTGTAAAAAACCAGCGGCTCGGTAGTGGTGCCGGATTTGGAGGCGATGATGAAAAGACAATGATCAATATCAACCTGGTTCGCAAAGGAGGACAGAACGTCCGGATCTGTTGAATCCAGAACGAGAAGTTTTGGGTAACCTGATTGCTGTTCAAATGTTTGACGAATTACCTCGGGGCATAACGACGACCCGCCCATGCCGCAGAGCATCACGTGCCTAAACCGGCCCGGTCCGCGTATTTGATCGGCGAAGTCATTTAGATCGTCCACCACCGCGCTCATCTCACTAGCTACGTTCAGCCAACCAAGCGAGTTATGGATTATCTTCTGAGGCGCTGCATCCGTCTTCCAAAGCGAAGCGTCTTTACTCCAGATGCGCTGGACCACGTTGTCCTGCCGGGCCTGCGCGAGCGCATCAGCTACCACACCGCTGTAGTTTCCGAGTGAGACCTGCAGTTCATCCGGTTCCATCGATTCTCCTCCGGCTGGCATCCCAAACCCGACACCACACAATTATTTTGGGAAAGCCCAGTTTAGCACGCCAACTCGGGGCGCGCGGTGGTCCTGGCCGGAAACCCCTGCTTTAACTTTTCATCCGTGTGTAATAGAGTCTTTTGCAAAGGTTAGTCGTTATGACAGAAGAGAAAAAGCGAGCACTAGTCGTGGTCGACGTGCAGAACGACTTCTGTCCGGGCGGGACCCTGGTAGTGGAGCATGGCGATGAGGTGGTGGAACCACTCAACAAACTGATAAAGGAGTTTCTGGAGCGCGGCGAACCGGTATTCAAGGCCCGTGATTGGCATCCGCCCCAAACAAAACACTTTTCAGACTATGGTGGCACCTGGCCGATCCATTGTGTTCAGAATACCCACGGCGCTGAGTTTCACCCCAACCTGCTCGACGACAAGCATATCCGCGTAATCTCAAAGGGTCTTGGTGACGAAGACAGCTACTCCGCCTTCGACGGCACGGATCTGGCCCTGCAATTACAGCGACTCGGAGTTGAAGAGGTGTGGGTGGCCGGGCTCGCGACAGACTACTGTGTCAAGAACACCGTCCTCGATGCACTCAAACACGGCTTCCACGTCAAGGCCTTGAAAGATGCGATGCGCCCCGTGGAGGTACAACCCGGCGATGGTGAGCGCGCTATCGATGAAATGCGTCAAGCGGGGGCGGAGATCGTCACCAGCCAGGAGCAGGAGGCAGGCGCAGTTGGCAGATAAGACACCGAAGTGGTGATAAGTGATAAGTGATAAGGCAGAACCCTCACACTGAAAGGAAAAATACAATGAGACCTCACGAAAGACTCAAACTCTGGAAAAGAGCGGTAGACTTTGTAGTAAGACTCTATGGGCTAACAACTTCGTTTCCCAAATGAGGAGAGATTTGGACTCACATCACAAATAAGGCGAGCCGCAGTATCCGTGCCAGCAAATATTGCCGAGGGCGCCGGTCGCAATCAGACAAAGAGTTCTTGTACTTTCTTTCGAATGCCCAAGGTTCTGCGAGCGAGCTTGCCACGGAGATTCTGATTGCTCGAGAACTCGGCTACCTCAGCCAACCTGACTATGAGAAGGCTAATGATGAACTGGGTCACATTGGCCGAATGATTGTCGGTCTTTCCCAGAAGATAAAGACTAGACGCAACTAGGCGCCGCTAAAGCGCCTTTGAATGCCTTATCACTTATCACTCATCACTTATCACTCTATGGGCACCTTAAACTTCGATCGCTATCACGCCGTAATGGGCGATGCGTCTTACAAAAATGCCGCACGCCTTCATGACCGACAACTCAGCGAAGCGCAAGCTACGTTCTACGTTACGCAGCGGAAATTGCCCTTCGCCCCTTGCCTGGGCCATGAACGTCTGGTGCGACTGCTGGTCGATAGTCAAATCGATCGGCCTAGAATCCGCTTCCTGGAGCAGGATCGCGCCGGTCTCAAGCTCTTCGCCAAGGCAATTGAAGACATGTAC
>JAIVJP010000453.1 GCA_020199975.1 Acidobacteriota bacterium | reverse complement strand
GGTTGAATTCCGATATTGTTGCAATTGGGGGTTAAGAGTTCAAGCAGGATCACTATTCCCAGCGAAGAGCCTCAATCGGATCGAGCCGCGCCGCCTTCCAGGCAGGCCATAAACCAAAAACGATGCCCACCAGAGCAGATATCCCCACGCCCATTGCGATGGCCCACAGGGGAACGTAAGCTGGAAGCGGCGAGTACTTGTTCATGAGCAAGCTCGCAATCTCGCCCACAATCAATCCTGCCAGACCGCCAATCGCCGTTAGGACGACGGCTTCGATGAGAAACTGAGAGAGTATATTTAGTTTCGTAGCGCCCACGGCCTTGCGAATGCCGATCTCTTTCGTCCTCTCAGTAACGGAAACAAGCATAATATTCATGACACCGATTCCGCCGATCATCAGCGCCACAAACGAGATGGCCGTAAGCACAAGCGCGGTAGCCCCGGTTAGTTGATTGTAAACGTCGAGCAACGAGTCCTGCGAAGAGATACCGAAATTGTTGGGTGCATTTGGTGGAACACGCCGGCGCCGGCGCAGGATGTCAGTCATCTCATCCATTGCCGACTTCACGTGAGCGCGCGAGTGGGGACGGATGATGATGAAAAACACAACTTCGGGAAAAGGCCGATCGGGATAGTATTTGTCGAAGGTGGATATCGGCATAAAGATCGAATTATCGCGGGACTGCCCAAAAAAATTACCGAGCGGCTCCATGACGCCGATCACGCGATACGGATTGCCGTTGATCCTGATCTCCTTGTCAACAGCATCCGCAAAAGGAAACAACGCACGCATCACGTCAACGCCGAGGATGCAGACGTTTGAACGATCCTGCATATCGATGTCGTTAATAAAGCGCCCGCTTGCGACATACTGAGAATGGACAAACTCATAGTTAGGCGTCACACCAAAGAGTATTGGTGTATCGGTCTGTTTGTCCTGATAACGCGCGGTGGCGGCGATCATGCGGTGAATCGGAGAGACCCCTGCAATTGAAGGAGCCTCGCGACGCAGTGCCTCGGCGTCGTCCATCGTTAGATCTTTTCGATGGATTTCTTCCGGCCCGGGCGGCCGGCCGAAGCTAGGGGCGAATTTTGAGAGGAAGATTGTATTTGAACCCAGCGACTCGACTTGACCAGCAAAAGCCCTGTTCAGACCTTGGATGATCGACACCATGAATATGACCGTGACAACGCCCACGCTGACACCGACTGAATTGCTATATCGCGATACGCCCGAAATATGCAATCGGCAATCGACAATTGGCAATGGCTTTCATTCGGCACGCAGCGCCTCAATCGGATCTAACTTCGCCGCGCGCCAGGCCGGCCACAAGCCGCTGATAATCCCCACCACAGATGAAACCCCTACTCCAAGCACGGCTGAGGCAACACTCATTAGCAACGGGAAACCAATTAGTGCCGAAATTATGTAGGCCAGTCCAAACCCGGTCCCCACGCCAATAGCTCCACCGATGGCCGTCACTGTCACCGCCTCAATGAGAAACTGGGTAAGGATATCTTTCCGTCGGGCGCCGATAGCTTTGCGAATACCAATCTCTTTAGTTCGTTCGGTCACTGAAACGAGCATGATATTCATCACGACGATGCCACCTACCACCAGTGAGATTGCGGCCACTCCAATAGTCACGATGTAAATGTTTGAAGTCGCCTTCCCATAAAGATCAAGAAAGACGTCCTGTGTCTCCAGCGAGAAGCCTTCGTCAGCATCGTCGGCGAAGATCTTGCCACGACGGTTGCGCATGATCGTGCGCACCTGATCTTCAGCCGCTTCGAGTTGCTCCGCGGTGGGAACCTGAATAAAGACTATGATCGAGCTTCTGGAGCCGAAGGATTTCTGGTATGAGGAGTAGGGGATATAGACAACATTGTCGCGGGAGAAACCGAAAATAGAGCCGAGGGGTTCCAGCACGCCAACAATCGTGTAGGGCCGCCCAGCGATCCTGATTTCTCGTCCTACTGCCCGGTCAGCAGCAGCGCCACCGAAGAGGTTTTGTAGAATGTCGGGTCCTACGACGCAGATCTCGCGCCCCGAGTCGCCCTCGCCTTCCGTCCAGATGCGGCCCGCATCGATCGCGACGCCGTCAATATCGAACATCGTCGTCGGCGTCACGCCGCGAACACGCACACCATCTGACTTCTGATCCGCGTATTTGACCGTCTCGAACGCATTTGCTGCGACGCCCACGCGCCAGCAAGACGTGCAAAGCCGCGCGATCGCTTCAGCGTCTTCGTGCGTCACGTCCTTACGTTTGTTGAACTTAATAAACTCTTCTCGCGACTTGATGATCTGGGGTTTCTTGGAAATTGTGAAGACCGTGGATCCCTGAGACGAAAAAGTCTGAGCCACAGTCTTGTCCAAGCCCTTGATGATCGTGACGACGGCGATGACCGCGGTTACGCCTACGACTATTCCCATCAAGGTAAGGGACGTGCGCAGTTTGTTGGTGCGGAGACTTGAGGCGGCGACCAGGAAGGCTTCCCAGAGTGCGGCAAAGCGAAATAAACGTATGGGACGTGATTTTGAAGTGGGCGCTATCCGTTGTCCGAACGTATAGCTACGTGGCGATGTCCCTTCCGTTTCCTCGGTCTCATCGGGTCTCATCAGCGCCACTTTGCCCCATTGCCTGCGCGTCCCCTATCTGATTCTCTCGTCTTTTTCGAGTTCGTTTGGACGGTGAGTCACGCGGTCCGCCAGGTCAACCGCTTTGAGCGCCTGTGTGGCCATCTCATGTCGCTGGGTCGAACCAATTCCGCCATAGATCAAAGGCAATTCCACGTTGTGTAGGGCAGTTGCTCGAGCCAGCAGGTTAAAGGTTTGAAATACAAAACCCACTTCCTGATTGCGAATCCGCGCCAGCTCATCGTCGTCCATCTCAGACACGTTCTTGCCGTTGAGCCAGTACTCGCCGCTTGATGGCGTATCGAGGCAGCCAATCAGGTTCATCAGGGTAGACTTACCCGATCCTGACGGGCCAATAATCGCGATGAACTCTCCCTTGTTAACGTCAAACGAGACACCATGTAGCGCGTGCACTTCCTCGGTGCCCATCTGGTAAGTTTTCCAAATATCGCGCATCGAGATCAGGGAGGTGGGACGATGCTGCCCGATGACTTGAGCTGACTGGAGGGCCGGTTCGATTGGAAGAGTTGCGAGAGTAACGTCGCTCATTAGCTGGCCTCGTTTGCGTTTGCGTTAGCGCCGGTCTTTCGTTCCTGGCGTTTGACGGCCAGGCCATCCTTCAGCGTCTTGAGTACACGGCTGGGTCCTCGGACAATCTCCATTCCCGCTTGCACACCACTGGTGATCTCGATGTCGGCTTCACCGGTGATCCCCGTAGTCACCTCAATAAATCTCACCTTGTTGCCTACGAGAACATATACGCCCTTGAGATTTTTCGGTTTTTCGATGGAAGCCGTGGCGGGCACGCTTCCGGCGACGGTCGCCGATGGCGAAGGTGAGGGGGTTGGGGCCTTCTCGACAATCGCTTCCAGCGGCACTGCCACGACATTGTTCTTCACTTTAGTGGTGACTGTAGCGGTGGCGCTCATTCCGGGCCGGAGACTGTTGCGGACCTCATCACTCATGTCACGCAGTTCGACTGTCACTTTGAATTCTTTCGCCTCTTGTACGTTCACGCGAGTTGAAAGGCCGCCCTGGGTATCAGATTTGGAGACTGCCAGGGGATTCTTTTGTGTCACCACTGCTTGGAGCTCTTTGTCGCCAAGGGCATCAACTTTAACTTTCACCTGCTGGCCCACTTCAACGTTGGAGATCTCAGTCTCATCCACATTTACTTCAACGTTAATCGTGGACATGTCGGCAATCGTCATCAGGGGTGTAGTCGAGAGGCCGGCCACAGCATATTCACCGACTCTCGTCGGGATGTCTGCAACGACGCCATTCAGCGGCGATAATTGCGTGGCCTTGGAACGCTGGCTTGACTGGCCTCGCAACAGAGCCTGTTGCTGGCTGGCGCGCATTTCGGATGACCTGATACCCGTCTGTGCATCCCGCACGGCGATCCGTTGCTGGTTGGCGCGTTCGCCGGCTTCCTTAACGGCGATCTTTTGAGACTCTAAATTCGCTCGCGCTGTTTCAACTGCAATCTTTGCCTGGTCGTAACGATCTCGCGCGGCGTCATACTCAAAGCGCGAGGCCACACCTGCTTCGATCAAGTCAGTATAACGTTTGAGCTCGCGTTGGGCGGTGTTAAGGTCCACTAACGCGCGGTCGACGGAGGTTTGCAAAGCAACCAGCTGCTGGCGCGCTGAGGCCACTGAAGCTTCGGCCACCACCAAACTCTGCTGAGCTGAAGCGACGGCATTACGCGCTGATTGGACATCGTTCATCGAGGCTTGCGCCGCGGCCCACTGCGCTTCCTGACTGGATTGAAGCTGAGTTGGATCGATGCGGACGAGCGCCTTGCCCTGGACTACCTGATCGCCGGCGTTTACATAGATCTCTTCAATCCGGCCGGGGACCTCACTCGTCAGTTTGATATAGCGTATCGGCCGTACCTCGCCAGAGGCGGTTACGGTCTGCCGCAGTTCGGGCCTGACTTCTACCTTAATGGTCGTCACTTCTGCCTCTTCCTTACGGCTGGCGAAGACGCTGACAATAATGATAATCGCCAAAACAGCCACTGCGGACACGGCGATAATAATCTTCTTCTTACGGGTTAATGCCATGACTTGTACCTTCGATCAGGATTACTAAGACTCGCGATTGGTGATAAGTAACAATTTCGCACAGAAATGCGCTAAATCCAAGGCCGCGCGTTCGAGTAGCTTCTACGTCTGAAAACTCTAAACAGTTTCATTTAAGAACAATTCGGACTACTCACAACCCCTGCCACCTGAAACAGGTTTTTCCCAGTTCTCCCACGAGCTTCGTAACCTTTGCGAGCAAGCCAGGAATCACAATCGTTGGCACGTCCGCCATTTTCGCGCTAGAATATTCTGCTTCTTCGGGGCTCTGTCCTACTCCGACTTTGGATTTAGACACCGTAGTGCCAGCCGCGGATCACCAAATAGATGATTACCTGTGAAAGGTGCAAAACGGACCAAATGCCTGGCTGGTGATAGAGCGCGGCGGCTCGCTGGGCAAGAAATTTATGCTTGGCAATGTCGAGTCTCAAATCGGGCGCTGGGATGCCGATGGAGGTATCTTCCCTGACGTTGATCTCGACTCTGATGACCCGGAGGCGAAGGTATCGCGGCGTCATGCCCGGATTACGCTTCGCGACGGGAAGTATTTTCTGGAAGATCTGGGATCGACCAACGGAACGTTTGTGAATCGAGGGCGGAGGTTGCCGCCCGGCCACCTGCAACCTTTGCAGGATAGAGACGAAATCATTGTAGGGAAGACTTTTCTCCGTTTTCACGAAAACAGATGATTTGGGCGCGGAATGTTCCGCGAGTGATTGAGTCGGAGGCTCTTAAGACCTCCCTGAAAGGGCTGTCGCGATTAATGGCTGAATGCATCGAATGTGGCGCCACGATAGCGGCTGGCGAGTCCTTCTGCGGCGGCTGTGGAACTCAGCAGCCTGCAGTTGCCGAAGCGTCAGCGAGTGCCAGCCTGGGCCAAGCCCCTGACCATCTGACGCCCGCCAAGGTAAAGGTTGCTGAGGAAGAAGTAGATGGGCAAGTGAACGAATCAGTTCCGGAAGCAAACAGAAACACCGGCCAACTCAGTAGCGAAGCTGAGGGAGCCAATAAGGAGCCGGCCGAAGCCGCCAGCCCCAGGCGCTCGGCTGATCCAAGAGCGATATCGTCCTCTTCTCTCGGTGGTTCTGCGACCGGGGGCGAGAGGATTCAGAATACTACCAGTGTTCCGCACCAGGGAACTACTGGAGGGCATCAGCCCACCATAAAACAGTTAGACGGAGGTACCGTCCTGAACGGTCGCTACGAGATTGCTCGTCGTATAGGCGGTGGCGGCATGGGTGCGGTCTACTTGGCAAAGGACCGTAATCTGGGTGACGCCTCCCGCGCCGTGAAGGAGATGGTTGAAGCACACCTCGATCCGAATCAACACGAAAAAGCGATCGGCGACTTTAAACGCGAGTCGCTGTTATTGACTTCGCTTGAGCATCCTTCCATTCCCACCATCTATGACTATTTTTACGACGAGTCGCTGGGACGTTTCTACCTGGTGATGAAATACATTTCCGGCGGAGATCTGGCTTCGCGTTTGCGCAATGCGCCTGGTGGGCGAATCGATGAGAAGACTGTCACAGACTGGGGCATGCAGGTAGCGGATGTCCTTCAGTACTTGCACAGCCGTCCCAAACAGATCATCTATCGTGATCTCAAGCCCGCGAACCTGATGATTGACGGGAATAGCGGCCGCGTAATGCTCATTGATTTTGGAATTGCCCGCTGGGTGAAGCAGGAAGAGAAAGGCGTGACGGCGGTGGGCACCATGGGCTACGCGCCGCCGGAGTTGTTCGCCGGCAGAGTCGAACCTCGATCTGATGTTTACAGCCTCGGGGCAACTATGTTTCACCTGTTGACTGGATCTGATCCACAAGACAATCCGCTGCTGATTTTCGACTTTGCCAAGAATCCACGGCCACGTCAGATGACGCCCTCGCTCTCGAGTGAGATAGCCTTGCGTGCTTCTCGTCCCACTGCGAAGCTGGTTGTGGCCGGGACAACCGAACTCGATGCGTCCTTCATTTTGCAGAAAGACAATAATCTCGTTGGTCGGACGGATCCGCATTCAAACATCTTCCCGGAAATCGACCTCTCAAAGTTCGACCCCGAGACCAAGGTTTCGCGTCGCCACGCGCGCATTTGGTTGGAAGGTGAAACTTTCCTGGTCGAAGATCTTGGTTCCGTGAATGGCACAGTCATCAACGACTCCGTGAGGCTGGCGCCACGTCAGCCGCGAGTGCTGGACAGTGGAGATAAACTTCGGCTCGGGGGAACAACCCTACATTTTCTTTTGGGATAGTCTGGGGATTGTGGATTTTTAAATTGCGGATTTCTGATTTTCGCCAGTCTCTTGTCGGGATCTAAGATCAAAAATCTAAAATCAGAACTCCAACAATGACTACCTGGGTTGAAGAAGCCGCGGTAACGCGGACACAGTCGAGAACGCGTAGCCGGAAACAACTCGTGGTGAGCCGTCCGGCGCCCTTTGCTTTGCGGTGCGGGGCCATGCTGATCGACTACATCATCCTGGCAGGAATCGTGGCCTTTAGCACGCTCATCGCCCGAATCTTGGGTGGCGGTGCCCGCACCGCGGCCAGCTCAGCTGAAACAGTCGGGATCGTGATCGCGATTGCAGTAGCGATGCTTAACTTGGGCGTGCTTGCCGGATTCACTGGTAGAACTCTCGGCAAGTGGGCCACCGGACTCAGGGTGCAGCGAACAAATGGAGCAGAACCGGGGGTGGGTCGGGCCTTCCTTCGTCACTTTGTTGGTTACCCGTTATCATTTTTAACCTTGGGCTTTGGCTTTTTATTGGCTGCGCTAAGTACGCGCGGGCGGGCCCTACACGATATCATTGCCGATACGATCGTGGTGCGGGAAGGTTGAACGCCGCAGCTAAACTGCAGCAGGAAGTCGTTCCGTATGTCGGAGATATTGGGCGAGTTTCACAAGATAAGAAGTTAGAAGTTGAGTTCTGCTATCTGAAATCTGCTAACCGCAACCTATTCACAGAATGCCTGAGTTAATAGTCAGATATCCGGACCGAGCGCCGGATCATTTTCCACTCGGACGTCTACGGATCACGTTGGGCCGTTCAGCCCGCAACGATCTCTGCATCCCTGACCCCTTCGCTTCGCGTGTCCACGCCGAAGTGCGCCGCGAGGGGGATGAATACTTCCTGCAGGACCTCGGCTCCGCAAATGGCACGGTCTACAACGGGTTGACGGTTGAGGGAACCGTGCCGCTCACCGCCGGTGGTCGCATCCAGATCGGCGAGACCGAGATCATCTTTGACGACGGCACCTACAATTCGAGCATGGGCGCCACCATGATCACGGACAATACCGGCTCGATGCCCGAGGCGACGATTGCGTTGACATCAGCCGACCGCACCACCTCGGGTTTGTTGGAGGCGATCGAAGGCGCGCGCACAAAACCCGAAGAAATCACCACTACTCGCAAGGAAGGGGATTTGCTTGCCCTGATCAGCAAGGTGGGGATCACTCTGCTGGCCTCCGCGACGCTCAACGAAACTCTGGAACAGATTGTTTCCCTGGTTTTTGAGGCGGTACCGGCAGATCGTTGCTTGCTCATGATGCGCGACGAAGGCAGCGAAGAATTGAGAGTTGCGGTAGCTCGGCTGCGTGATCGAGTGGGCGAAGTGGGTGAAATTCGTGTAAGCCGTAACGTTCTGGACGAAGTGGTGATGCGCGGCAAGTCGATCCTGACTTCAGACGCTCAACACGATCCGCGATTCGCGAGCGGCACAGTAGTGCTGCAGGGAATACGATCTGTCCTGGCAGTGCCGCTGGGGGTGTCGGAGAAGGTTTTTGGGATCATCTACGCAGACTCACCCATCGCCGATGGCCGGTTTACTGAAGATCACCTTAAAGTCTTGACGACGCTGGCTTCGGTGGCAGCCATCCGTGTGGAGAATGCGCGGCTTGCGGAAGCCCGCCTGCAGCAAGAGCGGCTGGAGCGCGAATTACAGCTGGCCATGGAGATTCAGCAGCGTTTTCAACCCACTGCGCCGCCGGTGGTACCAGGCTATGAGCTGCAGGGCATTAGTTTTCCTTGTTACGAAATAGGTGGTGATTACTACGATTTCATCGAGCGTGAAAACGGGCGGCTGGTGATTGCGCTCGGCGATGTGTCTGGCAAGGGAACGGCTGCCGCGCTCCTGATGTCTTCACTACATGCGTCAGTTCATGCACAGACCGGATCGCACGATAACTTGTCCGAGACAATCTCGGCGGTGAACCGCTACCTAGCCGACAACATTCCGGCCAATCGCTTCGTTACCCTGTTTTATGCCGAATTGGATCCTGCTTCGGGTGCCCTCTCATTTCTCAATGCCGGTCATAATCCGCCGCTTATCGTCCATGCTGCAGGCACTGTCGAACAGCTCGCTTCCGGAGGCCTGCCTCTGGGAATAAAACGTAACGCCGAATATCGCGAGGGC
>JAIVJP010000289.1 GCA_020199975.1 Acidobacteriota bacterium | reverse complement strand
GTATTGATGACTGCCCCGGCCAACGCGGGAGCAAGTTGCTTTTCGTCGCAGACGTACCACAATTTAACGTCGGTGTCATTCATCAAGCCCACTCTGGCCAGCTCCGCAGCAGTTTGCGGATCTCGCATTCGCTCAGCGATTCGATCCAGATTCAGTGGCACCTTGCTCCCCACCAGAATCAAGTCCTTGCCTTTAGTCGCGCCGCCAATCCGGAACACCATCACGTGCGGAAACACCTTCTGGTAGGTGGCGAGAATGGATCGCAGGCTCTCGGTGGAAAGCTGATAGATCTGTATCCACTGAACAAACACGCCGCTATCAGCCAGGCCGCCGCGACCCAGCTCGAAAAACTCCTGAGTAAACAGGTTCGCCACTCCCGGCACCCAGGGATGGCTTGGCTCGCTGACAATCATGTCGTATCGCGTTTTGGTGACGCGTAAGTAGGTCCTGGCGTCGTCAATGATCAAACGAAGCCGCGGATCAGTTAGAGGCCGATGGTTGACGTGTTCGAAATAACGGGCGGCATCGACGGCCGCCGGCTCGATCTCCACGCAGTCGAGCGCACCGAGGGGCGATTGCAACATTGCCCCGGCGCTCACTCCGGAAGCAAAACCAACCATCATTCCGTTCTTGATATTCGGCGCGAGCAACAAGGGCATCTGTCCGAGCATTACCTGCGTCGGCATATCTTCGCTATCTGATGCATTCGTGCGTCCGTTGATAGCCAGCGACGTGATGCCCCAGTCTTTGCGCACTGAAACTGTGGAAGTCGGGCCTTCTTTATACATTAATAACTCTGGATTCTGCGGACCCGGTTTTGAATCTGAAGTTACGCCGTCGCGGTGGGCAAGCACGCGAATAAGGCTGTCGTATGCTCCGATGGAGAGGTTCTCTAAATTCATCCTGGGCGCGAAAACAAACAGCAGAACTATGAGCAATGCCGCGACTGCGAGGCCGGAGCCGCGCGACTGCTTCTGCTCAGCGCTGCGGCCGGGAGGTTGATAAGCGAGGCCAGCCATAAGGAGGCAAAGCGCGGCGGCGACAAGAATCGTGTATTTGGTGCTCGTTTGTGGAATCAATACGAACCCGGCGCAGAAAGCTCCGGCAATGGCGCCGACGGTGTTGACCGCGTAACTACGGCCCACAAGTTGAACCGAAGTTGATGAATGCTCTTTGCTGGCCCAAACGAGTACGAGCGGCATCACGGTCCCCATCAAGAACGCCGGCAGCAGAATCAGCAACCCGGCTGCGAATATCTGCAACAGCAGCAAGCCACCCCAGCTACCGACGTTAAGCCGCAACCCGGTATTCACCAGAAGCACAGGGATGACATTCACGATCACCAGACTCAGATAGAGACTCCCGGCCGTGAACAATTCAACCTTGAGAATCGTGGACCGCAAGTTTTCCGAATAACGCTTCCGCCCAATCAAATAAGCCCCGGCCGACAGTCCTGCAAGGAACAACGACACCACGATCGTGAACGCATAAGTGCTGGACCCAATGATCATGGTCAGCACTCGCGTCCAAGCCACCTGGGTAGTGATGGTCACAAACCCAGAAACGAAGGCGCAGAACAACCAGAATCGTGGTCCTCCCACGTCCTGATCGTTTGCGATGCCACCATCTTGCTCTCGTTCCGACAACGACTCCTCTTCCGGTTCCGCTGCCGTATAGCTCTCTGTTCCCGTGGCGCCGACTACTCGATCAGCAAAGATCGTAACGATGCCAATGACTATGTTAATGGCCGCCGCTGTGTAGATCGTGGCGCGCACTCCCAAAGTAGGGAGCAGGAAAAATCCCGTGGCAATAGTCCCGCAGATAGCTCCGACAAGATTGCGCGTATAAAGACGCGTGACCGATGTGGATTTGAATCCTGGCGAACGTACCAAAGCAGCCGACAGAACCGGCAAGGTGGCGCCCATCAGGGTCGTGGGCACTAGTAGCATCAGAGATGAAAGGGCAAACCGCCATACGCTGAAAGCAAACGGGCCCGGCTGGAGCTGTTGCCAGATCAAGGCATAGATGTTATCGACCCAACTAAATAGGAATGGCACTGCTATGGCATACAGCGCAATCCCTATTTCGATTAGTCCATAGGCGCGAATAGGCCGCCTGATTCTCGCCGCGAATCGACCAGCCAACGCGCTACCTAGCGCGAGTCCTCCCATAAAGGCCGCGAGCACCGTGCTGACAGCAAGCGTAGTCGCGCCGAAGACTAGACCAAGCATGCGCGCCCATAGCACCTCATAAATCAAGCCAGTCGCCCCTGAAAGAACGAAGCAGACGCCGATCAACGACAGACTTCTCAGCGAGTAAAAGGGGATCGCAGCCGGCTTGACGGCCTGTGCAACAGTAGCCATAGAGTACGTTTTTTCAGAGATAGATCACATAGGAACTGCGCCAGACTTTTGCAGGGATTGACCCTGGCGCGGCCGTGGTAAGCAGGATTGAGTAGTCGTCGCCTGAAATGGACCGGGAGCGTTGGGCGGCTTCCATTTCCGCGGCGGACGAGGCGAGATTGGAGTCGACAGCATCCTGAGGGCGTACGAGCGCCAGGCGGCGCAGGCACTGGTACAAATGTTCTAGACCTGATCCGGAAGGTCCGACGTCGGTGCCGATAATCAAACGCACCTCGGCACCCTCGTCAATAAAATGTTTCAAGTGAGAGGCGGCACGAATAACACCGCGCTCGAATCGTTCCTGGAAACTTCCCAACTCTGACTCGGGCACCGGCCTGGTATCGAGAATGATGGTGATGCGGCGTTCGTCTTCTGACGTGAATTCGCGCACCGTGAGACGCCGCGCACGAGCCGTGGCTTTCCAATCGATATGACGCAGATCATCCTGCGCCTGGTAATCGCGAAGTGAGAAGAGATCGTGACCGGCACCACGGCGCATCGAGGCCATGCGCCCGGCATACATCGGGAGCAGGTGTAACTCGTCTCCGATTGGTTCTGGTTTCGGATAGACTACGATGTCGACATTTCGCGTTTTGAGTCGTCGCCGTCTGCGTACGAATCCAAACGGAAAGCGCGTGGAGAGTTCAAAGCCATTGATGAAGACGTAGCCACGCGCGGTGAAAAGTTGTTCCACTCGCTGCTCTGCGGCGGCCCCATGAGGGACGTAAGTAAAATAAGCTAGCGCACGTTTGTGATGCTGCTTTAGTTTCAGTCTACGCTTCCGACCTCCTCTGGAACTCGTTGGTCCGCGCGCTTCTACCAGAACTGAGAATGAGGGCACGACGCGCTTGGTGTTTCGCAGGGTCACTATCACTGGAGCGGGTTCCCCCGCAAAAATGTGATCGGGAAAGCGTGCCGAGACGACTAGGTCGCGCAGTGACGTTCTGGCGGCGACCCATCCCACGAATAGTGTCGAACAGAGAAGAGCGAAAACGAGAAACAACAGGTTGTTTCCTGTGTTCCAGGCAGCCAGACCGACAATCGAGACGATAGCAATGAAGATTGCCCCTCCGGTCGTCACTTCAATGGGCAGATCAAGTCCAGCCATCTCCAGACGAGTGGAACGAACCAGCGGCGGTACAATGAAAATAAGAATCAAGCCGGCGATGATCAGTGACATTAATGCGCCTGCGGTAGTCAGGCGGCTGTCATTAGTTTGCCGCGCGACAACTGTTATCAGAGCGGTCCTAGAGTGGCACGCTGACCGTTTTCATGATCTCTCGCAGAACGGCTTCCGCTTCCTCGCTGCGCCGCAGGGCCGAAGCAAAACGCGAACTAACGAGAATCCGGTGGGCAAATACTGGCAGTACGAGGCGCTTGATGTCGTCGGGAATGCAGTAGGATCGTTCCTCCGTGAGTGCGAGGGCCTGAGCGGCCCGAAACAGCGCGAGGCTTCCGCGCGGGCTAACACCCAGATCCAGCATCTCGGAATCGCGTGTGGCCGCAACAATGCTCATTAAGTATTCTACCAGCACGTCGTCAACGGCAACTGCTGAGACGCTACCTTGCAGCTCAACTACTTCCTCAGCAGACATCACGGTGATCAGATGGTCTAGCGGATCGTCATGCTCGCGATCGCGAAGGATTTGTTTCTCATCCCGCAGGTTTGGGTAACCTACTCTCAGCCGCAGCATGAAGCGATCGAGCTGAGATTCCGGTAGTGGATAGGTTCCGTGATGCTCGATGGGGTTCTGCGTTGCCACAACCATAAAAGGCCCAGGCAGCGGATGCGTTACTCCTTCAACCGTGACCTGTCTTTCGGCCATTGCCTCCAGTAGCGCCGACTGAGTTTTCGGCGTCGTTCTGTTGATTTCGTCGGCCAAGACGACATTTGCGAAGACCGGGCCTGGTTTCCATTCGAATAAGCCGGAATGTTGATTATAAACCGATAGCCCGATGACGTCTGAAGGAAGGAGGTCGGAAGTAAACTGTATGCGTTGAAAGCTGCAATCTAGGGTTCGTGCAAGAGCCTGAGCCAGGGTAGTCTTGCCCACGCCGGGCACGTCTTCAACCAGCAGGTGCCCGCCTGCAATCAAAGTAACAATGGCCAGACGAACGGCTTCCGGTTTCCCTTTTATGACCGTTTCGACTGCTCGCTGCAGCCTGTCGATTCTGTCGACGGCATCGGAGGCTACTAACGGGCCCTGCCCATCAACTGGTTGCAGACGTCTCATCCTATTATTTCGTGGCTCCAGAACTCTGCGTTTATTCTACATGCTAAAGTTGACTCCCGCACCCTTAAAATTCTGTGGCTCGCGACCGAAGCCCACCGCTCAGCACCGTTTTGCGTGGCAAAGTGACGGTGGTCCCTTCCTTGTAGTAGACTACCGCGGTTCCACAACATTGTGCAGTCTCCGGCGCACAATGGAATCCCGGAACCTTAAACCGGTTGGAACGTGTAATACCGCGAGGATTACCATGAAATCAAATAATACTAATCGCAATCGTGAGCGAGGCTTTTCGCTTATCGAACTAATGATCGTGATTGCCATCATCGGCATTTTGATTGCTGTTGGTGTGACGGGATGGCGAGCCGCAGTTCGCGCTGCTAATGAAGCCGCGGCCATCAAGACTCTCAGAACAGTCGCCGAGCAGCAGATGCTCTACTACAACGCGCACCAGCGCAGCAGTTTTGGGACCTTTGAAGAGATGTTAAAAGAGAATCTCCTTGACACCCGCTTTGGGGGCACGACACCCGTGGTCGACGGGTACGTTTACACCATGAGAGTGATCCCGAAATCAACGACTCAGCAGGCCGGGTTCGCAGTCAATGCCGACCCACAGGTATCCGAAGGAGTGGGCGCAACGGGCAAGAACCATTTTTATATGGACTCAGATACCAACACGATTCATGTTAACGAAACCCAACCAGCCACGGCCACCGACCCGCCCATTGGGCAATAACTGAAGACATAAGCGAATAGTAAATTGCGTAGCCGCAGCAGAGAGTGCTTAAACAAGCGCTCTCTTTCCTTTAGAGTCTTAGTTAACTCGACGAGATAACGATCCACGAAATTCCGCGAGCCGGCACGAAACCCTGTTAGTGTCATTTCAGTCGGGTCACTACCTATTTCATCTGAAAGGTAGCGCACGGCCTCTTCTCCCAAGTTGACTCGCACATGCTCGCTAAACGTCACGCAGATGTTGCCAAAAGCAGGCTTCGTACCCCTGGTAAAGCGCCGAGCCGATGTGATGCTGAGAGTTTACGATGTACACTGGATCTCCAAGCTTGAGTCAGTTCAGCATAGGACTGAAACCGTGCGATTGTCATTGGGAGGTTGGAACAAATGTCAGATACGCAAGTGATTCGTTGTCACGCTTGCGGGGCGAATAATCGGGTCGACCCTAGAAAGATTGCGCAAGGAAATGAAGCTGTATGCGCCGGTTGTAAAACGCCTCTGCCCGTTTCCAATAAGCCAGTGATCGTAACTGATGCCACATTTGCGGCCGAGGTCGAAGGCTCGCTCGTGCCGGTGTTGCTGGATTTGTGGGCACCGTGGTGCGGTCCCTGCCGCATGATCGCACCGGTGTTAGAAGAGTTGGCAGCGGAGATGGCGGGACGTGTGCGAATAGCAAAACTCAATGTCGACGAGAATCAGGCTGCCGCCGCGCGCTTCAACGTGCGCAGCATTCCCACTTTACTAATCCTTAAGGCCGGCATAGAGGTTGACCGGTTGGTGGGTGTGCTGCCCAAGCATGAGCTGACGCGACGCCTCGAGCAAGCTCTGGCGAAAGGCGCATCAGCATAGGCCATGTGAACTCGGCGAGGAGTGCCCCATCGATGCACGCTAAGACTCACTTGGAGCCACACAAACGGAACCAAATAGGGACACTAGCTACAATTCTGTCTCCTAACATTCTTCAGTGTAATGACCGTCAGTATTCTTCAGCCGTGGCAACTGAGGCGGGGGCATGATGAGGCTCTCAAAGGGCTTCAATTATCCTGTTTTGAAGCGGAAAATATCTGCAAAAGGAGGCCAATGTGAAGATGTTTAAGGAGCGGCAAAGCGCGCTCACTGTAGCGTTCATGATGATTTCACTATTTGCTCCGGCAGGTGTGAGTGCTGCGGTTCGGGTGGCGAAGCCTCAAGGCGTTGTGCCCGCATTGTTAGAGAGGTGCGACACGAGCTGGTGACGCTGCCTTACTACGGCGTCTTCGACTGGCTCGAGTATGAAGTGCAACCCGACAACACGGTCGTGCTGCGCGGGCAAGTGGTCCGGCGCACGACGAAATCAGACGCCGAAGCGCGCGTGAAGGACATCGAGGAGGTGTCGCGCGTGGTCAACGAGATTGAGGTGTTGCCGCTTTCTGCCAATGACGATCGCCTGAGACGCGCACTTTATCGTGCCATCTACAGTTGGAATTCGCCACTGTTTCGCTATGCGACACAGGCAGTGCCTCCGATTCATATTATCGTCAGGAACGGCCGCGCTGTTTTGAAAGGCGTTGTGGCCAATAAGGGCGACGCTAATCTGGCTTACCTGAGGGCGCGCGGTGTGCCAGGCCTTTTCGACATCAAGAATGAGTTGAAGGCGGAGAGCGAGATGCCACAGTAAGCTAGCTGGCAAGAAAGGACCAGTATCGGCCGAGTGGCCAATCCGGAAACCAAGCAGCGTTACCCCGGGGAACCTGGTCAATACCGTAGCTCCGGAGGAGGGGGTATATGAGCTCCAAAGTATTTGTGTGTCGTAACGGGCAAGTGATAGCACGAGGCATTGTCTTGTCGACTCTAATGGCGTTGGTACTTTTTCTTCCTACGCCGATGTGGTAAGCCGAGTTTCGCCGGCGGTAATAACGATTCACTCACAAATGCGCGTGCGCGCCCCCGAACAGTATCCGTTTATGGACGATCCGATTTTCCGAGAGTTCTTCGGAGACCGCGGGCGGCCACCCCAACAGCCTCGGCAAAGACGAACGGGGCTTGGCTCAGGCGTAATCGTCAGCGCTGATGGTTACATTCTTACCAATCATCACGTTGTAGACGGCGCCGAGCAGATCAAGATCGACATGAACGATAACCGCACCTTTGACGCCCGGTTAGTTGGCTCAGATCCACCCAGCGACCTGGCTCTGCTGAAAGTCGACGCTACGAATTTACCAGTGCTGTCCCTGGGCGACTCGGATCGCGTGCGTGTCGGCGACGTAGTGCTCGCCATCGGCAACCCGCTGGGAATTGGGCAGACCGTGACCATGGGCATTATCAGCGCCAAGGGTCGGCAAACCGGACTGAGCAGCGGCAGCTTTGAAGACTTCTTACAAACGGATGCGCCGATCAATCAAGGCAACTCAGGCGGCGCGCTGGTGAGTACGAACAGCGAAGTAATAGGCATCAATTCGCAAATCCTTTCGCCCTCGGGAGGTAGTATCGGAATCGGCTTTGCCATTCCTTCAAACATGGCTCGCACGGTGATGGACACGCTGGTGAGAACCGGCAAGGTTCGTCGCGGCCAGCTTGGTATAACCGTGCAAAAGGTTACTTCGGAGGTAGCCGAGAAGCTCAAACTGGGAGATCAGCGCGGGATTCTAGTGGCCCAGGTGCAACCCGGCTCCGCCGCAGACCGAGCGGGAATTCGGCAGGGTGACATCATTACCGCCTTCAATGGAACTGAAGTAAATGAGCCAAACACTTTCCGTAACCTCGTGGCGGCTACTGCGCCCGGCACAGATGTGACGTTAACGATACAGCGTGACGGTCGGGAACAGCAGGTGCGCGCCATTCTGGGTGAGTTTAGACAGCAGGTTCATCAGCAAGATAGGTGAGCGGCAGTGTTCAAGACCGTGGACGCCTTTTTATCTGCGCTTAGTAAACGTAACGAATCAGCGAGGTATAAATCTGGAGAGACTTATGAATTCAGGAGGAAGCGTAAGCAAGGCGAGATGGGACGGAATTCAACTCGCCTGTTTCGATGGTATACGCCGTAAGCTGATGACCGTAAACGCAGCCGGTATCCAGACCGAGCGCCATCCTCCCGCGCCGGGGTTCTGGGGCCGGCCAATGGCCGAATAGCACGACCTTTTCGCCGTCATAAACGTCGTACCAGGGCGTCCCGTCTTTGCTCTCGCGATCATCTCCCAGTGTTCGTATTTGAGTTAAATCTTCAGTGGTCTGAGAAAGCAGTTCCACGTTTGGACGCAAACCGGCATGAACCACCAAGTGACTTCCCAAATCGATCATGAATGGAAGGGAGTTGAGATATGGTATGAAGCGATCTTTCTGCGCCTTTAACTCCTCGTGCGTCTGTTTCTGCGAGGGCTTGAGTTGCAATTCTTCCCCATTCCAGAGGCGGCGCAACGCCAGATCGTGATTACCGATCACGGTTGAGAATCGTGCGTCTGTCATAAAAAGCTCAAGGACTTCGCGGTTTTTCGGTCCTTTCGTGACGAGATCGCCGACCGACACGATCCGATCATTCACTCCGAAACCTAACTGATCCAACAAATCCATTAATTCGTCGTAACAGCCATGTACGTCACCGACGACGATTGTGCGTGACTCCATCTAACCTCCCAATTGTCCGTTAAGCCCCGCTACCTTACAGGTAAGGAAGGATTCATTTTCCATAATTTTCCATTTCTCATTTGTCATTGGGTTACCTGCAAAGGTCCCAGGTATTACTGCGACTTCACCTCTCAACGAAAGCGAGCTAATGAAAAATGAGAAATAATGAGAAATGGAAAATGGAAAATGAATACTTCCTGACCTGCAAATTACCGTAGATACTCTTTAGGCTTTCACACATCCTTTGGCCTATCGGCGACCAACTTCCAAGGGCTTTAGTTCTTTTGCTTTTACAAATGACTCCAGGACACCCTTCTCTGCCAGGATCTTGTCCCATTTTTTGCTGCTTAGTAACACCTTCGCCAGTGAGGCCGTAGGCATGTGCTGCTCGGCACCCACCAACAGAGCAAGCAGTTCCTCCATTCCCGGATTATGGCCAACGAGTAATACAGATTTCCGGTCATCCTCGATTTGCGATGTGATTTCGAGCAGCCGCGTCGGGCTTGCTTCGTAGACACGCTGGTCAAAACGCAGTTCAGGCGAACGCCGGGCCGCACGCAGGACGAGATCGATGGTCTGTCGCGCGCGTACCGCTGGGGAACTGATCACGAGATCTATGGTAACATTCTGCCTTGCTATGAATTTCCCGACCAGTTCGGCCGCTTTTCGTCCACGGTCGTTGAGAGGTCGTTCAAAGTCGGGAAGAGAGGAGTCCTTCCAACTCGACTTTGCATGCCTGAGCAGGAGCAGTGTCTTCATGACGCTGTTCACCTCCGTGGTCCGTTCACATTCGCGTAACATCGGTGGGTCAGAATGCCGGCTATGATTCCGTATGGTCGACACCGCTTTCCTGGCAAGCTCTTTGTGGTCGAGGGCACAGATGGCAGCGGCAAATCGACTCAGCTCATGTTGCTGTACCAATGGCTAAAGGCCGAAGGTTATCCAGTCTTTTTTTCTGAGTGGAACTCGTCACCGCTGGTCAAGGATACGACTAAACGAGCGAAGAAACGACATCTTTTTACACCGGCGACATTTTCCCTTCTTCATGCCACGGATTTTGCAGACCGCACTGAGCGCGACATCATTCCCCCATTGAAAGCGGGGGCAATCGTACTTGCCGATCGTTATATCTATACTGCTTTCGCCCGCGACGTGGCGCGCGGCTGCGATCCGGCGTGGGTTCGCGACGTTTACAAGTTTGCCGTGAAGCCCACAATCGCCTTCTTTTTTCGCGCACCCCTCGACATTGCTATTGATCGTATAGTTTCAGGTAGACCTCAATTAAAATACTACGAGGCGGGTCTTGATATGGGTTGGTCAGAGAATCCCGAAGAAAGTTTCACGCTCTTCCAGGGCAAAATCTTGGGTGAATACGATCGCATGGTTAGTGAGTTTGGGTTAACTCTAATCGATGCCACGCGTTCGATCGAACAGCAACAGCGGGAAGTTCGGCAACTCATCAAGAGTCATCTCGAAAACAGGCGGTTCAGATCCCATTAATAAAAAACTGTTTTACGGCACGCCACTACCACATACTCAGGATGAGGAATACAGTGGCAAACTGATTGTGATCGAGGGGACCGATGGTGTCGGGCGGTCCACCCACATTGCTCTTCTGCGCACCTGGCTTGAGTCGCGAGGCCATGCGGTTATCGACACGGGAATGACTAGATCAGTCCTTGCCGGGCGCGGAATCAAAGAAGCCAAGACCGGTCACACCCTCGGTCGCCTGACACTCCAGTTGTTCTACGCTACGGACTTCGTCGATCGCCTCGAGAATGAAATCCTGCCTGCCTTGAGGTCCGGGTTTATCGTGCTCACGGATAGATACATCTACTCGGCAATTGCGCGCGCCGAGGTGCGAGGGATTGATGCGCCCTGGATACGCTCGATCTATCAGATTGCTTTAATTCCTGACGCTATTTTTTATCTTAGGATCAATACAGCTCAGGAACTCATCGAGCGTGTACTCGCGTCGGGCCGAGGGTTTGACTATTGGGAATCGGGCATGGACGTTCACCTCGGTCAGGATTTTTACGACAGCTTTATTGAATACCAAACACAAATGCTGAAAGTCTTTGACCGCATGACCCAAGAGTATGGTTTTCAGGTCCTGGACGCCTCGACTTCTGTGCGACGTGTCGGCGCTACGCTGAGGCGCGCGGTAACTCGCGTAATCGAAAGCGATCATGCCGTCGAAATGCCACTTGCGAAAGCCTCGAGTTCTCAGAAATGAGGCACTGGTGCAGTTTGTGACGGCGGCAGCGAAGGAGTCAACTGCAGAACCGAGGTAGCGACAGTATGAAAAATCGAATGGTTCAAAAATCGAGCTGAAATTACGCTGAAAGCGTTCGCCAATTGAAGCCCAGGGTTGTTTCAACCTTGGGACTCCAGCTTTTTAGATAACCTCTAAACTCTGAAGGAGTTCGCGAGTCGGCTGTTGTGGCGGGTTCTAACAAACACCTTCGACGTTCCTATTCTTTGGGCTGTGCGTAGACCCAGGGTTGAAGCAACCCTGGGCTCCAATTGGCGAATGCTTTCAGCGTAATTCATTCGAGTATTCACACAGTCAGCCCTCCCATAAGAACGCACCAGGCGCAGAAACTTGAAACTTGCAGCAATCGACATTGGTTCCAACTCTATTAAGCTGGTAGTCGTTGACGCGGCAGCCAGCGATTCTTTCGCCGTCATAACTCGTGAGAAGGAGTTTGTCAGACTTGGGCACCAAACGCTGCGCAGGGGGCATATCAGCCGCGCCGCCATCGACCGCGCGGTGGAATGTCTACAACGATTTCGCTCGATTGCCGAGGCCCGCGGTGCTGAGAGCATAATTGCTACTGCCACAGCTTCGGTGCGCGAGGCGAACAACTCTTCTCAGTTTGTCAGGGAAGTCGAACAGCAGACCGGAATAAAAGTAGAGGTCCTTTCCGGAATCGAAGAGGCGAGGCTGATAGGACTGGCGGCGAGTCAGAGTTGTTCGCCCACTGGAGCCACCAACCTGAACCTTGATATCGGTGGCGGTTCAACTGAAATCTCTCTCTTTCGTGAGGGAGTGCCGCTCGCGCTCTTTTCCGTCGACCTGGGTGCGATTGGTCTGACGGAGAAATTTTTGAAGTCCGATCCTCCAAAAGCTAAAGAATTGAGCGATCTGCGTCATCAAGTTCAAGCGGCATTCGAACGCCCGGCGCGCGAGTTGCGCAACGCAACGTGGCAGCAAGCCACCGGCACTTCCGGAACCATTCTCGCGTTGGGCGCGGCGCTGCGTTCGCGCTTGGAGAGTGACTCACAACGAAAAAACCAACCGGCACAACCCTCGGAGTTTGATATATCCTTGGGGCTGCTTTTGCGATTTAACGTAAGTCTTGCCAGCCTCACCGTTGCGGATCGCAAACGATTGGGCGGACTCAGTGCTCAGCGGTCTGAGATCATTATCGCCGGCGGTCAGATACTTGAAGGCGCTATGCGCGCCTTACGGCTTAATTCCCTGCTGACTTGCGACTGGGCGTTGCGCGAAGGCGTCATCATCGATCGCCTCAGGGAACTGGAAGCCGAATCGCGCCCACCCGTTTCGCACTTTGCTGATCCCAAAATGCGCAGCGTTCATGCTGTCGGGCGGCGCTTTGGCTATGAAGAAGCTCATTCCCTCCAGGTCGCTCGTTTGGCTGAGAAGATATTTGATAGCCTGGCGCCCAGTGAAGAGCTGACGCGCCACCAACGCACTTTGTTATCGGCGGCGGCGTTGCTTCACGATATCGGTTATCACATCGCCCACGGGTCTCATCACAAACATGCCCTCTACCTGATAAAGAACTCTGAGTTGACCGGATTTGCTGAAGGCGAACGCGCAGTTATCGCGAATATTGCCCGTTACCACCGCGGTTCTCCCCCCAAAGACCGACACCCGGATTTCGCGGGGCTCAATACGGCCGATCGCGACTCGGTGGCCCGCCTGGGTGCCATTTTGCGACTGGCCGACGGATTGGACAGAAGTCATGAAAGCCGTGTGCGGGAGCTTGAGTGCGTTGTGGAAGGAGACGTGGTCAAGATAACGGTGCAGAGTGATGTCGATTGCGAAAAAGAAATGATTGAGGCCGAGCGAAGACGCCCCCTGTTTGAGCAGGCTTTCAACTGCAATTTGTCCATCATTGCTAGAAGCGCAAAGTCGACTCGCAGATAACTACATATGGCTAAAGCTAAGGAGATCGTCGGTATTGAATGCGATGGGGCAGCGACCGAGGCCGTGTCCCTTGTGCTGGGAGCCAGGCTTGAGGAGATGTGTCTCTTGCGCAAAGGTGTGCTTGATTTCCGGGACCCGGAGGGTGTTCACGATATGAGGGTCGCCTCTCGTCGCATGCGCAGCGCCCTTAGAGATTTCGCGCCTCACTTGCGCAAGACAAAAGTAGCCCCGTCGACAAAGCATCTTAAAGAGATCGCTGACAAACTGGGAGCCGTACGCGACCACGATGTGGCGATCCTCGCTCTCGAGAAATTGCAGAAAAGAGCTAATCCAGAGATTTCGTCAGGTTTGCAACGGATTATCGACGATCAGAAAGCCAGGCTGGATCCAGCGCAAAAAGAGCTGGTGCAAGCGTTGAACTATAAGAAGCTCTTTCAACTTAAGCGCAGCTTCCGTCCTGCGATCGTGGATTCAATTGTTTCGCAGGCCGCTACAAAACAACCTGGATCTGGCACAACGTTCAAGAGCGGCCCCAGCTATAGGGTGTATGCCAGATCGACTCTTCTTAAACGGCTGAAGGACTTGGAAGCGTTAAGCCTCAGTTTATATGAGCCCCACAAAGTTAAACCTCTGCACGAAATGCGCATTGCGGCCAAACGCCTCCGATATGCGATGGAGTTGTTTGCTGCGTGCTGGGGCGACCAGCTAGGAGTTTTTTCGCGCCAGGTGGCCCAGATGCAATCATCTCTAGGTGAACTCCATGATTGCGATTTGTGGATTGAACACTTTGGGAAGCGATTATTCAGGCTTAAGAAAAAGGCGAGCTCTGAGCGTGCGACTTCCGAAGACGAACGCGACGCAATGATCTGGCTCTTGAGTGACTTTTCCAGAGTGCGCACAAAACATTTTCGTGCCGCACTGGCACTTTGGCACGAATGGGAGGAAAAGGATTTCTGCAATCGCTTAACCGCTACCTTGAGGACTTAGCAGCTTTCCCGTTTCGTTATCCGCGCGTTCTTGGATTCTCTCTATCTTTCTCATTGTCATGATGCGCTCTCCTTTGCTTTCGGTTCGATATCCACCGCGATCCCGCGCCACTTTCCCTGCTTGAAGCGAATCACGCTCAGGGCGCACCGCGTCGCGTGACCGACAAGAATCGCGATCCAGATGTCGATCGGGTCCAGCGTGCTTGTCTGCTGGATCACGAAACAGATGCTGAGGGGCACGATGATCTGCGAGATGATCGAGATGTAGAGCGGGCTCCTGGTGTCTCCCGTCCCCTGCAGTCCACCTGTGTAAGTGAGCGCGACGGCGATAAAAAGACCCGACACACTCAGCACGCGCAGAAGTTGGACGCCAATCTCGACGACCCCAGGCTCGTCCATGCCGAAGATGGCGAGCAATTGTCGCGGGAAGAACAGAAAAAAGATTCCGATGAACGCCGCGCCTGCAAATCCGAAGCGGGCAGCCACGTGCACTGCCGCGTTGGCCCGATCGGGATGGCCCGCGCCGAGGTTCTGTCCGGCGACAGCCGCAGCCGCGCCCATCAAACCGATCGATGTCCAGGTGATCAGGGAGAAGAGTTGTGAATAGGAGATGGCGAACGCTGCTTGCGCCGCCGCGCTCTGAGCGAGTGAACCGATAAACGCGAGCATGAATACTCCACCTATGTTCATCGCGATTCCCTGAATGCCGGTCGGCAGTCCAAATCGGAAAAGGGACCTGATAATGGTCCAATTCGGACCGAAGCCATCTCCGCGCGGGCCACGTGGGATCGACACGACCCAGGCGCCGCTCCAGAGCTTCCAGAGCGAGTACACCGCCACGAGGCCCGCCGCTATCACGGTGCCCATCGCCGAGCCGGCAGTACCAAACGGTGGGATGGGACCCAGCCCGCGAATGAGGATCACGTTCAGTACAAGGTTCAGGACGGTCATTGCGATGCCGAGGATCATCGGCGTGCGCGCGTCTCCGGCGGAGCGCAGTGCGCCACTCAGCATAAAGAAAATGAGCATGCCGGTGCTAAAGAGGAACATGATGCGCAGGAACGGCAGTGCTTCAGTCTTCACTTCGGGTGCGGCGTTGACCAAATCGAGCAGCGATGGCGAGAGGACATACCCAAGCGGCGCCATTATCAGTAGCGAGATGCCGACCGCGGTGAGGAACGCCTGATAGACCGTGCGATTGACCTTGTCTTCATCGCCGGCGCCGGCAAAGCGGGCTACGAGCACGCTCATGCCGGTAAATAGCGAAGTGATGAAGACGATGACAACGATGAATATCTGCCACGCCACGCCGATCGCGGCGTTCCCCGTGAAGCCGACGAGATGGCCGACAAGCGCATGATCGACAATTCCCTGCAATCCGCCGATGATGTTCGTGAGCATTGTCGGCCAGGCGATTTTCCAGACCGCGGACCGCAGCGGTCCCTCGACGATGGACCTGTCGTAGCGTCCCTTTTCCCGCGACGATGTATTCGCGGAAGGTCCGGGTGGCCCAGGTATCACTGCCGAGGTCGAAGGAGCGGCCTGTTCGGAGACGTTAGTCATAGGACTTTATGCAAATTACTTTATCACGCAGAATACAGGATGCCGTCAGGCCAGGGGGCTCAGGTAGTGTCCTAATTTGAAATTAAAGCATGAATCTGCACGCAATGGATTCGTTGGTTGAGTGCAGTCGCTATCGCTCCTGGTTCTGTACTGAGTGGCTTATTTCGCAGCAGCTCTATTCATATCTGAGTTTTGACAAGGGCTCACCGCCCCAAGAACGGGGTGTCATGGTTAATCAGCGCTGAAAGCGCGAAATGGCTTCTCGCCACTGTCACGGTATCTCATCTTGATGCCGCGCCTTCAGCGCTCTGTATTTAACCTGACCTGTCCTGGGGCGGTTTGCCCCAGGCTTTTACATTCCGCGCCTTTGGCGCTCGGTTGAGATCTCCAATTGAAACTAGAACACTACTTCATTGCTTATTTTCCTTGAGCTGGAGCTATGACATCACTAGAATTCCCGGAAAGGAATTTCTATGAAAGCCCGAAAATTCAACTGGCCAATCTGGTCAGGTTTCCTGCTTACCTTGATTGCGTTTCTCAGCTACCCGTTTGTCTTTGTTTGGTTCCCTGTCACACGCGATTTTCCTTGGGCCAACCTACTGCTCTTCGCATTAGCAATCGCGCTCTGGGTTGTTGGAGTTCGGCGTGCGTTTGCGCTAGACCGGGGTCACCAAGCGGGCCCGCTTGGGGTGGTAGACCGGCCTCGCCCAAGGCGATCCAAGATCACTGCCTCAATCCTCGCCACTCTCAGCATCGCGGTTTTCGGATTCTTTATCTTTTCCACCTTTATTTTGGCGAGGCGCTTGCCCGCCTCTCATAGCGCTCCCCAGATAAGCCAGAAGGCTCCGGACTTCACTCTCTCCGACACCAAAGGCAAACCCATCTCGCTTTCGGAGCTTCTGGCACCGGTCAACGGAAATGCGCCTAAAGGCGTGCTTCTGGTTTTCTACCGAGGTTATTGGTGACCTTCATGCAACTCCGAGTTGCGGAGCATTCAGAGTAGTTTGGCTAAGTTCGAAGAAGTAGGGATTCGTCCCATTGCGATCAGCGTAGACACTCCAGAGGTCTCGCGCGATCTTTGTCAGAAAGCCGGTTACACGTTCACTTTCCTTTCTGATCCAAAAGCCGACGTGATTCGTCGCTACGACCTGCTTCACGCGGGCGCCGGAATCGACGGGCAGGACATTGCCAGGCCGGCTGAGTTTTTAGTGGATTCATCTGGCACTGTGCGGTGGGTGAACTTGACGGAAAACTACTGGGTTCGTGCCCGACCTGAACAGATTCTCGAGGTGGCCAAGACGCTCGGCTGATCGCCTGGATATACGCTGAAAGCGTTGCTTTGTTACAGCCGCGGACGGTAACAACCTATTCGAAGATGAGGTGAGCCACCTTGGATTCGAGATTCCAGTAGAGATGCCGACGGCCAGGGTGCGTGTCCAGCTCCTGGGCCAGACGTAGCCGATCGCGCCATGGCGTGCGCGACCGCCAGACCCAGACGAGCACCAGAATGGCGCTGAGGGGCACAAAGGGATAATTGCCCGCGAAGAGGATTACGAGAATCGCCAGAACTCCCAGCGGCCCGAAGTCGCGTAGTCCCTCAGCCACAGAATCGTCAGATGGCGGTGCGGCTCGCCTCTCGCCTGGCAACCCAAGAACCCGTTCCGGCGATTTCGATGCGTCGCTTGTCATCATGCTGAGATTCTGTTAAAGAGGGCGTTGTTGAAGACGGAATCGGGTCCCCCTCTAATAAGGCATCGGCCGAACTCGATAAAGGGGTATAGAACGGCGGCCGCAGTGTAGTTCCGTTTGAGCCTAGGC
>JAIVJP010000004.1 GCA_020199975.1 Acidobacteriota bacterium | reverse complement strand
TCTCGCTGCGCGCAGCCGCTTGGCCCAAATTGAAGATGAAGTCGGGCTCGTCCGGCGACATGCTTACCGCTCGCCGCAAACCTCGAAGGCATGGCTCTAACCGGTTCTCATAAAAATCAACCATCGCCAAGCCGGCTACCGCAAGAGAGTCGTCTTCCTTAATACTAAGAGCCGTACGAAACTCTTCAATTGATTCACGAAAGTTTCCCGAGGCCAGGATCGCTTGGCCTAGTAAGGCATGCCCTCGTGCCGAGAGCGGGTTCGCCAGAATCACTCTTGCTGCCTGGTCGTACGCGTCTTGAAGACGCCTTTGCTTTAGGAGTGTATGACTCAAACCAAGCCTGGCATCCTGGTCCTGAACGTTCTTGCTCAATATCTCGCGAAAACTTTTCTCCGCCAGATCGAAGTCACCATCGCGAAGCGCTTTCTCGGCCCGATTTCGTGTCTTTTTGTCGCTAACAGTCGCGGCGGACGCGGGCGTGGGAAGACCCAGAGAAAAGACAAAGGTGGCCACAAGTCCGACCGCCAAATTATGGGTTAACCTCGTAAAGCAAAAACACTGCATGAAAACATCCTCGAAGTCGAACTCTTGAGTTAATCCTGCGAACCCGTCGTCATCTTTGAACGGTTACTATTTCAAAACTTCCCCTGTTTTCATCGACCATAACACCAGGTCAAGTTCATCGAAATCGATCCCTACGTGGCGGGCAACGCCCTTTAGCCTTTCCTCGATCTCCAGGTAGCTCGCCCTGGTGCTCGGAGGCCGGGAGGATTCGACTACCTGGAGATCAGCAAGACAACGCAATACATGCTTGTCCAGAATCGCAAGACCCATTAACCCGATATTCCGCAGAAAATGGCTGGCTTCCTTATAGCCCAACCCTTTGATCCGTTTCTCCCGGGCCAGCCAATCACGACGCTCAATCGGATCTGAGAAACTCTCGAGCTGCTCGCGCAATCTCAAACCGCAATGCTCACGCAGATAGTTTCGCGCTATCACAATGTAGCCCGGCCGGGCCACTGGAAAGCGATGAGCGCCCGCCCTCTTGAGGGCCTCGGTCATTTCCGCTCCCTCGCCATTCCACAGCAACGGTCGGACCGCTTCGATGGACTTCAATCCCATGCGAGCCGACGCGCCGGCCGTGAAGATGCAGAAAACGAGTTCTTCCCAAAGTCGCGCGTCCGATCCATCGCGCCAGACTTTTTCAAACTCACCGAGCCTCGCTCGAATCTCTTCTCTTCGTGCCTTGTGCGTGGCGCGTATGCTTTCAACTGTAACGGGCTGATGTTCGCGCACTATGATTTGTCAATAATACGATTCTAGGTGTCAGCTTCTAACATTGTCAACGCTATTAGACTTGGGTCTTAAAGATGTAAATTGTCGCTTACGTATTGACAAAAACGTGGCGATGGTTTTTCGCTCTCGCTGACGGCGACCTTCTGCGGACAAAGCAAACTTCATGCACCATGGTCCTTGTAGGGTGACGGCCATCCCTAGCTAGGTCGAGCGCATCGAACCGATTCTCCTCTTAGGCTTGTGGAACTCCCCGGAAAATGATCGTGTTATGATGATGCGCTCGCCTAGCGAGCACTATAAGGATTAATGAACAAGCAAATTATATCGCGCATCATTCTTGTCGCCTTCGCACTCAGCGTCTGGCTACCGCGGCCCGCCCTGGTTTTGGCGCAAACACCAGCAAAGGTCAAACCCCCTGTCGCGCCAGGCATGCCGAATTCGACGACCCCCGTTCCGCCAAGTCAAACAAATTTCACGGAACAATCAGCAAGCGCCGCTGCTGAGTCGCAAGTCTTCTATGGTATTCAGGGCGTGCTGGTGGAAACGCTAGACGGAAAAACAGTTGCCGAGCAGTCGGCAGAGGAAAATTTCAATCCGGCCTCGGCTATAAAACTTGCTACTGCACTTGTGGCGCTCAGGACCTTTGGCCCCCAGCATCGATTTACTACTGGGATTTGGACCACCGGCACATTCGTCAAAGCAAGCGGCACACTCAATGGGAATCTTTACATCTCTGGTCGCGATCCGTCTTTTCGTTACGAAAATGGAGTAATGATTGCGCGCCATTTGAACACGCTGGGCATTCGATCAGTAACGGGGAATCTGGTAGTGGCACCAAGTTTTACCATGAATTTCAATTGGTCGGCGCGGCGGTCAGGCGAGCAGCTCTACGACACATTTGATTCAACGCTGAGGTCCGGGGAAGCAAGTCGTGAGTGGTTGTATGAAAGAACCGCCCTCGGCGATAAGGCGAGTCTGCAGGAGATCCCCAGCGTGTCCGTTATGGGTGAGGTCGAGGTTAATCTTGTAGCGGCGGATGCAAAACTCCGCCTAGCCCAGAAGTCGAGCAAACTGGTCGACATCCTCAAGGTCCTTCTCTGTTACTCAAACAACTTCATGGCTGAGCGTTTGGGTGATTCAGTTGGGGGGATACAATCGGTGCGACGCCAACTCATGAACTCGCTGGGTTTGTCCTCCAGTGAGTTTATGATTTCCTCATTGAGTGGATTGGGCGTTAACCGCGTTAGCCCACGAACGATGATGAAGATCTTCAGGGCGTTGCGCGAAGAGCTGCGGAAAAACAACCTCTCAACTACAGACATCATGCCGGTCGCCGGCATCGATCCCGGGACACTCCAGGATCGCTTCACGGGCCCGGCCTGGCGCGGCAGTGTGATCGCTAAGACGGGTACGCTCATCAGGACCGACGGCGGAGTCAGCTCCCTGGTGGGCCAGATGAAAACGGCAGGCGGCGAGGCCCTCCTGTTTGTAATTATGAACCAGCAGGGAAGTGTTTGGAGGTTTCGCTTGAACCAGGATTATCTGGTGATGCAGATTCAGAATTCGCGCGGAGGTCCAAAAGCCTTCGATTATAAACCACACCTATTAGCGATGAAACTCGCCGACACGCAAAGCCTTCCTTCAGCAGGCGACGAGTATGAGCCCGTCTTGAAGGGTCCAGTCACCTCCCCCTAAAAACAGTCCGATCAATCAGAGAATTGCGGCCCCTGCCTTGTTCTGGTGCTACAGGTACCCACCTGATCCTGGACCTCTACCTTTAACCGCCAAATAACCTGCTTGACACCCGCAATGGAACAATCAATGATGATGAGCCAGATGATCTGCCCAGGATTAAACTTACTTGCTCTGTCATTCAACGTCTTGCCTGTGGTCTAACCCCCAAAACTGTCCTTCAAGATGCCTGATATCCTACTAGTCGAAGACAAAGACAGTTTACGCCGCGTATTGTATCTGACGCTCGAGACTGCCGGTTACACCCTACTCACGAAGATAAAGAACTACGATCTCTGATTACCGATGAAAGATTCTCCCAACGGCATCCCTACTCCCAATCCCGCTAAATCAGCAGGCGCTTCGAAATCCTCGGAAGAACACAATCACTCTCAGACCAGTAACGTATCGGTACAATCCCTTGCTACTAGCTCTGCACAGGCAAGTGCCGGTAACGATGCCGGCATGATCGCTGGAGAAACCCTCGAGCCAATGGCCGCGACGCCGAGTGAGCCTCTCCGTGAAGAAACAGCAAGAAGAAGTGAGGCAAGCACGGGACGATCTGCATTTTTCGTCGGTTCCGGCATTTTGATAAGCCACATAATTGGTCTGATACGTCAACGCATCTTCGCACATTACTTTGGTACCTCGGCCGCGGGCGACGCGTTTAGCGCAGCTTTTCGGATCCCCAATTTCCTCCAAAATATTTTTGGTGAGGGAGCGCTCTCGGCTTCCTTCATTCCAGTGTACGCAAAGCTGCTCGCTCAGGAAGATGAAGAGAAAGCATCTCACGTCGCCAACGCGGTGCTTGGGCTGTTGGCATTAATAACGTCACTGGTCGTGCTGGTAGGCGTGCTGGCCACTCCGTATCTTATTAACTTCATCGCACCCGGGTTCGAAGGCGAGACTCGCGAATTAACGATCCACCTCGTCAGGATTCTCTTTCCCGGCGCCGGCCTTTTGGTGCTCTCAGCGTGGTGTCTGGGCGTACTGAATAGCCATCATCGTTTCTTCATCTCTTACACCGCTCCGGTCGCCTGGAACTTAGCCATCATTGCGTCTCTGCTAGCGTACGGCGGAAAGGTGGGCCAATTTCCACTTGCTGCGGTTGTAGCCTGGGCTTCGGTGATCGGCAGCGCGCTACAGTTTGGCATCCAACTGCCAACCGTCCTCAAACTGGTTCGCCCGCTTCGTCCCGTGATCGACACGACTAGCGCTCACGTGAGAACCGTGGTGACGAGGTTTTTTCCGGTATTCATGAGCCGCGGCGTAATTCAGATTAGCGCCTTTGTCGACGCCATACTGGCGAGCTTCCTACCCGTGGGAGCTGTCGTGACTCTGACGTATGCACAAAGCCTCTATACGCTTCCCGTCAGCCTTTTCGGAATGTCAGTCTCCGCCGCTGAATTGCCGGTGATGTCCCGGGCGGTCGGTAGCACGCAGGAAGTCGCTCACGTGTTGAGGCAGCGGCTTGATGCCGGGCTGCGCCAGATAGCGTTTTTCATTGTTCCTTCCGCGGTGGCGTTCCTGGCGCTCGGCGATGTCATCGCCGCTGTGTTGTACCAAACGGGACAGTTCAAACAAGATGCAGCCATCTACGTCTGGGGCATTCTCGCAGGGTCGAGTATAGGCTTGTTGGCATCTACGCTGGGGCGTCTTTATTCCTCAACCTACTACGCACTTCACGACACCCGAACGCCACTGCTTTACGCAGTTATTCATGTGGCCCTGGCAACTGTTCTCGGGTACTTCTGCGCCATCCACCTGCCACCGGCCATCGGTATCGCGCCCAAGTGGGGTGTTGTGGGTCTAACGGCTTCGGCCAGCGTGGCAGCCTGGATTGAGTTTGTGCTGCTCCGAAGGACCTTGAATCGCCGTATTGGCCGCACAGGTCTCCCACTTCCCTACCTCCTAAGGCTTTGGTTTGCCGCATTCTTAGGAGCTGCAGCCGGATGGGGCAGCAAGCTCCTGCTCGTACCCCGCCACCCTGTCTCAGTAGCGGTTCTGGTGTTAGGGATCTATGGTCTTAGCTATTTCGGGGTAACTTCCGCGTTTGGCATCCCCGAGGCTCGCACGTTGATGGGGAGGGCATTCCGGATTGCACGGAATCTTAAGCCGTAACAGGCTCTGCAGTAATTGACCCGCAACTACCTTCTCCTTATCATCCAGACCGTGCAACCGGTTATTTCAGCCCAGCAGATGCGGCAAATCGACCGTCTTACAGTCGAGAACTTTGACACTCCTTCGCTGCTTTTGATGGAAGCTGCCGCTGAAGCCGTCGCACAGGCAATTAACTCACATTTTTCCGGCGATCTTGTCGGCAAGAAAGCCCGCATTCTTTGTGGTCCAGGCAACAATGGCGGCGACGGTGCTGGAGTTGGCCGCGCGCTCGCCCGTGTCGGCGTGCAAACCGACGTGATCCTTTTTGGAAGGGTTGACGACTCAAAGGGTGATGCGCGAACTAATTTCGAGATAGTGCGGCGACTGGCAAGTTTTGAAGTCGGGTCGAGTGCGCAAACTCCACCGCTGACCTTTCTGGAATGTGCTAGCGTAACTGACTGGGAAGAGATCGCCAGACCCCGGGGCACTTACGACGTCATCGTCGATGCGCTCTTTGGTACCGGCTTAATCCGGCCACTTGAAGGAGTCTATCTGCAGGTAATCCAACACCTCGCAATGATCAGGGCTGCGCGTGATCGATCATCTCGAGCTCGACCCCTGATTGTGTCAGTCGACATTCCTTCGGGACTCAATGCTGATCTCGCCGATCCCATTGGAGCAGCAGTCCAGTCCGATCTTACGGTAGCCTTCACAGCTCCTAAACGCGCAAACGTGCTGCCCCCAGCCTCTCATTTCAATGGAGAGCTAACGATTGCCAACATCGGTTCACCTTCTGCGTTGATCGAGTCTCAAGAAGCAAAACTTTTCCTGATTCAAGAGTCCGACGCGCGCGAATGGCTTATAGCCACGCGATACCAACCCGACTCTTACAAGAATACGCATGGGCAGGTACTGGTCATTGCCGGATCCCGAGGTTACACCGGTGCAGCGGCGCTCTGCGGCAATGCCGCTATGAGATCAGGTGCCGGGTTAGTGACCATCGCGACTCCCGCCTCCGCCCAGTCTTCAGTAGTTGCGGCGGCTATGCCGGAGGTGATGACAACTGCGCTAGCGGAAACAGATCGGGGCGCCGTAAGCGATGAGGCGATCGATCATGTCAAGCGCCTCGCCTCCAAGGCAACGGTTGTGGCCATCGGCCCCGGCCTTTCCGCGGAAGATGAACGCACCCGGAAATTTGTGAAGTCTGTTGTGCAAAACAGAACCACGCCCATCGTTATCGATGCGGATGGGCTGAACTGCCTCGCTCCCTGGCCCGCGGATTTGCGAGGGTCAAAAGCTCACCCGTTGGTTCTCACTCCTCACGCCGGAGAGATGAGGAGATTGATCGAGATCACTGAGAAATCTGAGTTGACTGATCGGGTCGCAGCGGCGCGCGACTTTGCGGTCAAGCACGCATTAATTGTGGTTCTCAAAGGTTCGCGCTCAATAGTTGCCGGGCCCGACGGTCGCGTCTTCGTTAACCCGACGGGCAACGCCGGATTCGGAACTGCGGGGGCTGGCGACACGTTAACCGGCCTGATAGCCGGGTTCAGCGCTCAAGCATTTGCCAGTCTAAGAGACGACGCGAATGCTCTGTCAGCAACGATCGCTGCTCTTTACATCGGCGGTCTCGCGGGCGATCTCGCGGCTCGGAAGTTGGGCATGCGGACAATGGTCGCTTCTGATATTCAAGCACACTTTGGCGCGGCGATTCGTCTACTCGATCAGGAAGGCGAAACGCCGTAGGACCTGTCGTCCTTTCAAACAATGGTTCACATGACTTCACAAGCGCTTACCACTGACGAATGGTCCTCGCGCGATCGTGATGAGACTTTTGGCCTTGGCAAGCGATTCGGCAACCAACTCATCGGCGGGGAAATCCTCTTGCTCAGTGGGCCTCTGGGCGCCGGCAAGACGGTCTTCGTAAAGGGAATCGCAGCCGCGCTGGGTCTTGATCCCGCGGAGGTAACCAGTCCGACGTTTACATTGGTCAATCCCCATTCGGGGCGGCTCACTCTTTACCACATCGATCTCTATCGTCTCGATGAGGGCGCCTCTGCTGCCCACGCCGTCGATCTTGATGAGTTGCTAACAAATGAAGAGGCAGTGCTGGTAATTGAGTGGGCCGAACGTCTAGGTCGCTATCCCTTACCCGGAAGTGTCTGGAGGATCGTTATTTCCGGAGACGGAGACGATCCGCGTTCAATCTCGATCCGTTTAGCCGCGGATACACGCGGATGAACGCGGATCAAGCGAAAACCAGGACAATCACAACAACTCACTAGACGCATTTGATAAGTGCCTTTTTTAGATCCGCGTTTATCCGCGTGGATCCGCGGCTAAATGATGTCGCTGTGCTAGAATCAAACGTAGATTTAGAAGAGGAGACTAGAAACAATGCCATATCCAGAAATCATGATTCGACCGATGCGGGAGGAATTGACCCGTTTAGGTTTTGAGGAGCTGAAGACGCCGGCGCAGGTAGACGCGACAGTGCAAAACGGCAAGGGAACTCTGATGGTGGTGGTGAACTCCATCTGCGGCTGTGCGGCCGGCAAGGCACGCCCCGGTGTCGCCCAGGCGCTGCAGCATAACGCCCGCCCTGACAAGATAGCCACAGTATTTGCCGGAGCCGATATCGAAGCAACTGAGAGAGCGCGCAACTACTTCACGGGTTATCCGCCTTCATCTCCTTCGATTGCCCTCCTGAAAGACGGCAAACTCGTCTTTATGATGGAGAGGCACCAGATCGAAGGCAGAGGTCCCTCAGAGATCGCCCAAGAACTTACTAACGCGTTCGACCAGCACTGCGTTCAAACGGAAACCGTTGCTGGATAACATTGCCGGATTGCCAATTGCCAATTCCCGATTGGAAGAAGGGCTAGCTGCCATGATTGCTGCGAGGGGTGACGCTGGTGGTTTCGATTATCGATGTTCTTGAATTTATGCAATAGAATCAGTGTTAAGACTGGGAGGACGAAATCGGCAATCGGCAATGTTAAGCGTCCTGGCCGTTTTTCTCGCCGGTTGCTCCAAACGCTCCCATATGTTTCACCACTTCATAATGCGCCAATACTACATCGGGCGATTGCTGCAGTGAGCTGAAATACTTTTTCTGAAAACCGCTCCCGGTCTCTGAAGGTGTGAGCAGGACTCGCGCCTGGTCGATAACCGCAACTACCTCGCTTTCCTTTAGCGGCTTCTTCGCGTCCAACATCTCATCTATCTGCACCACAAGCTCTGACAGGCTATGTAGCCAGGCGAACCACGGATCGCGCATTACAAGTTGGAGAACTTCGTAGCTGTTGTCTAGTCGCCCGTGCGTTCGTTCATAAGCCTCACGCTCAAGGTCCAGCAAAGTCTTGTGCAGACGCAACAACGACAGTCGCAGTTGGATTAATTGCTGAAGCGTTGATTCGTAGACTTCATTGGCAGAACCCATGATCAATTCACTTCCCTTTTCGATTCCCGTTGAGACATCGCTCGCATATAGCTGGTCATCAGTGTGCGTTTCGCACAACATCCCGAAGGGATCTAAGTTAATAGCCGTGGGCGAGCGTTGCGTGAAGCCCACGGATAGGCAAAAGAAAAATGCCTGACCCTGAAGGGATCACATTCTCGGGTGACCCTTCCAGGGTCAGGAGTCTTTTCTCCGATCCTCCGTGGGCGTCGCAAAAGCTAGCCCACGGCTATGAACTTAAATCCCTTCGGGATTCGAAAACACATCCAATCTGACCTCACGCCCAAGCCGATGACCCACTCACCTCATTGTGCCCCCGAGTCTTTGGCTTGCGTGATGCCCTCGATAACCTTGTCAGCATCAAACAGTCTGCGTTGAAACACGGCGGCGGGCACTTTCAGGTTATAGAGCTTGATGCGACTGTTAAGTTCAGTGGCCTTCTCACGAAACTCAGCGACGTTCCTTTCCCACGTGGCGTCATTCGGCGAGACACCTCCGGGCCGATAAATCCTCCAGGCACGGGTCAGTGTCTGGTACGCGGCTTCGAATGTCGCATCAATATCCTTCCGTTCCTCAATCCACGCCGGGGCGAAGCCGGCATCGCGAAGGAGTTTGTGAACTACGCGCAAATCAGGATCTTCGAATGGATTCTCGCTCAGATCGACTGGCTGTCCCTTGCCCGGCAAATTATCAAACTCGCCGGCTTCGATTGCTTCGCGAAGCATTTTCTCGGCCATCGATTCCAAGCGACTCATAGACTCACCTGATTTAGTAGTGCGGCGCCTTGTCGCCGCATTTCCTAGTTTGTTGCGCTGGTTAGGAGAGAGAGCGGCGACAAGACGCGCACTGCGAAATAGCCTGCTTCAATCTAAACGTTAAAGCATGAGCGCTGGTTCCTCAACCTGCAATGAGAAATGATAAATAATGATAAATGGAAAATGAGAAATGGAAAATCGGTAAGCCACTCAGGCGATTGTTAAATAATTTTCCATTTCTCATTTCTCATTTGCATTTACGACTCCAACAACTCGCTATGCTATGATCCTCCTCCATGCCCCCCCCTCTCAGCCTCGATACAACAATAGACGAACTGTACAAGTACAGAATTGCGCGCCTGGGGCAGACCACATCTCACAAGCTTGCCCTGGCGCTGGCAAGTTACAGCGGTAAAAAAAAGGCCGGCGACGCGAGCGTCGAAGACCTGCTCAGCTATCTGCCTATGCGCTATGAGGACCGGTCGAACCTGGCCCATATTCGCAATCTGGAAGCGGGGATGGAAGCCTCGCTCGAACTCTTCGTTAAGAATGCCGGTGGTTATCAGGTGGGAAAGAAGCGTGGCTACGGCAAACCGAGGCTCCTCATCTTTGAAATTGTTGCCACGGACAAAGATAATACCGGACGGGACGTCGCCGTCTGGTGGTTTGTTTCCGGGGCTCACGCGCACGACATCGTCGGCTACTACATGAAACGGCTCACACGCGGTACCCGCTTCATTACCTTCGGTAGATGGGAGTGGGATGAGCGGCGCGGGACCTTTGCTCTGCGTCTGCATAAACCTGGCGATGAGCTGGAATTGTTGCCGGCTTTGAAGGGACAGGGTAATGGGGAGGTTGGAAGACGGGGCGAAGCGGCGCTCTCGAAAGCGAATGACACAAATGTAGAAGACTTCGACGATCCTGCTCTGGCGGCCGTTCATGCAGGTCGCCGGGTGC
>JAIVJP010000452.1:1087-3797 GCA_020199975.1 Acidobacteriota bacterium | reverse complement strand
CTGCAAGCCACCCGTAGTAAGAGTGAGGCGCATCCGGGATGGAGACGTAGGCGGCGATCGCTTCGCGTCGTTTTCCTGCCTGGTCCAAACTGTAGGCTTTCAGATAAGCTGCCTCAGAAGGAGTTGTCAGCACTCCTTTTTGGAACCGCTTTCGGCCGAGTTCATCCGCCGTCACCACTGCTTGCTGCCAATTTGCCTCGGCGACCTCCAGGCGAAGCCTCGCAAACAACGCATTGGTTTCAGTTGGCGTGCCGGCAAATCGCTGTCTCGTGTACCCGATCCAGGTAATCGCTTCCTGCGAGCGACCTGCTTCGCGGAGAGTGTCGATAATATTCAAATGAGCGGTATCGATGCGCTCACCGTGAGGGAAGCGATCGATGTACTGGGCGTATCTGTCTGCGGCGTCTGAAGGTTTACCCATGCGTAGCAGGGCAGCGGCGCTGAAATTGAGTCCTTCACGGCCTTCCCTGGTCGCACCATAGTCGCGTGCGAGCTGATCAAAGGTCGATAGAGCCTCCGCATTGCGGCGCGACTGTAGATATGACCTTCCGATGCCCAGCAGTGCTTCCGGTACTCTGGCTTCCTGAGGGTAGTAGTCGATAAAAGCTCTCCAGTGCTCGCGCGCCTCTTCGAAAGCGCGGTTAGTCATGTAGATATTGGCCCGGCGCAGATGTTCTGCCGGACTTAAACGTAAGAGCCTCTTGTCTGCACCACGGGAGCTGTCATCGCTCCGACGCACTGAAGCAAGCGCGCCGTCATTGGCCGATTGGACTGATCCGGCCACGGGCCGGACGCTCGCGCTATTCGCTGCCGAGTTCGCCGGATTGACATCTGCTACGCCCAAAGTCACTACCAGAGACAAAGATGACGCTATTAAAAGTTGCATGTTAATCATTTGCTGGTTCTTATACTCCCCTTGTGTCGACCTATGCTTCGATGATCTCAAAACTCGAAACGATTTCCGCGGTTGGTCTTAAGGTTGCGGCAACACTGCAATATTTTGTCTCGGAAAGCTCAATTGCCTGCGCCACCGACTTCTCGGAGATATTTCGACCCGTGATGATGTGGTGCACCTCCATCCTTGAAAAGCTTCGCGGGTGGTCGTCGCGGCGCTCGCCCTGCACTTCGACGCGGTATTCCTTAACGTCCTCACGTTTCTTTTGCAGGATGCCAATAACATCGACTGCCGTGCAGCTTCCCAGGGCAATGAGCAGAAGTTCCATCGGGCTGGGAGCTGCGCCGCGGGTGTGATCTGAGTCGAGCGTCACCGGGTGTTTGGATGGAGTGATACCGATGAAAAGATCGTTGCCGGCAAAGTGAACAATGCCCTTGGGATCATTCAAACTCATTGTCGAACCTCCGAAAAGGCAGCATAACACATCGCCTTTTCTGAGTTCGACCAAGCCGGTAGAGTCTCCAAAGGTGGCCCCAAGAGACATTCGTGCCTAACCTTGTAGTGCAAAGACTTTCCGAGCTGTATACTGTTTTGGTCTGGGTGATCAGGGTGATGCAGGCCCAGTGGTTTCCCAACCCGGACCAGTGCCTAACAAAAGCCACAAAGAATTCGAGAAGTCGCCTTCTTGAACCCTGGGGCCCCGACACTTACCCTGGAGCGTTTGTGGCACAAGCCTTGTAAGAGACGGAGTATTCGCGCGTTTCAGAAGCGCACATGCATTCAGCGGATGGAGGGAATCGAGATGATTAGAGCAAGAAGAGGTTTTACGGCGACTGTTGCTATTGGCCTACTGTGCGTCGGCTTTACCGCCATCGCGCAGCAACGCAGTTACCGAGGGACTTATCAATCGGTGCTGCAACTAATACACCGAATCGAAGATCGCACAGACGTCTTCCGTAATAGCCTGGACGCGGCGCTCGATCAAAGCACTCTAGACGGCAGTAGCGCCGAGGACAACATAAATCTTTTTGTCAGAGACTTTGATGCTGCGGTGAGTCGGTTGCGGGAGCGCTTTGACCGGCGGCAGTCAACCGCTGTGGACGCACAAGAAGTTCTCAACCGCGCAGCTGCGATTGATGACTTCTTAGGGCGCCGTCCTGCCGATGCCCGCACCCAGCGGGCCTGGTCCAACCTTCGTTTGCAGCTTAATCAGTTAGCTCGCGCTTATGGTGTTACCTGGTCTGCGCGCAGTCGCGTAAATCCAGGTACAGGACCATATACTGCCAGCCGCCTGACCGGAACGTATCGTCTCGATCCGACCAGGAGCGACGACCCGCGCGAAGCCGCTGAGAGAGCCACGCAAAGTCTGCCTTACAATGATCGCCAACGGATCAGTGACGAGGTTACATCGCGGTTGGAATCGCCGGACCAGCTGGCGATTGATGTGCGAGGACGAACTGTGACCATAGCGTCCTCGCGCGCCCCACAGATCAGTTTTGAAGCTGATGGCTCGGAAAGGTTAGAGGCCACCCGAGATGGGCGAACCACACGGGCGCGCGCCACTCTGACGGGCAACCAGTTGATAGTCACCTCATCTGGCGACCGACAAACCGATTTCAATGTCACCTTTGATCCGATTGATAATGGTCGCAGGCTGAGTGTCACTCGTCGTGTTTACGTGCAGGGTCTCGAAAGACCTGTCGTGGTCCAGAGTACCTATGATAGAACGGCTGAGATTGCTCGCTTCGATATCCAAATCGGCTCCGATTCGACGGCCACAACGGGCGGCACGACCAGCGACTTTATCGTGCCCAA
>JAIVJP010000452.1:0-985 GCA_020199975.1 Acidobacteriota bacterium | reverse complement strand
CCGTCCAAGTTTCAGGGCGCAACGATCACTGGGCGGGTATCAAATCTCCAGCGTAGCGGCCGAATCACTGGGAGATCGGAGATGACGCTCACCTTCGACAGTATTGGTCTTCGTGACGGAAGGTCCTACCGATTTGCTGGAATCCTCCAGTCGGTACGCACTACGGACGGCGAAGTGGTGAAGGTAGACAATGAGGGATCTGTGAGGGACGATAATCAAACCACCAAGACTGCTCAGCGAGCCGCCATTGGCACCGCAGTGGGAGCCATAATTGGAGCCATCGCGGGAGGAGGGAAGGGCGCCGCAATCGGCGCGGTCCTCGGTGCGGGTGGCGGTGCTGGTTCAGTGTATGTCCAGGGTCGTGATGATCTCGATCTGAATACGGGGACGGAACTCACGATTCGATCTTCGGGACCAAGATAGCCGCCGCCGAGCAATTCCTGAGCTCGCTTCAGGGACCAGCAACGTCAGTTGCTGGCCCTCTGCGGGTCCCCTTCTGACCAGCTCGAGAACTTCTGCTCGAACTACCGTTCTTAAGCGCCAAAGGTGCGAAATGTGAAAGCCTGGGGCAACGCCCTAGGTTAGGGTCGATAGTTATGAAGCGCTGAAGGCGCGGAATGTGTTCTGGGGCGCGTCCGTTTATTTGGAAGACGGTGCGTGATCACTCACGTCATTTCGCGCCTTCAGCGCTTCAAAAGCTGTTGTCGCGCCCAGGGCGCTGCCTTGGGCTGTCGCATTCTGCGCCCTTGGCGCTCGGGAAAAGCACTCGCGACACGAAATAATCCCACACGTATCGTTCGTCGTAGTCAACGCCGTAGCTCTTAAGAAATTCTCGGTACTTCAAATCTGTTCTTCAGCAGCCTGCTAGATCCTTAGATCCCTTGGTATTTCGAAATCGGGTTAATACCGGTTCGCTCAACTTGATGGGCGACCTTCATTAATCTGATAGGATTCCGTTGATGTCACCAGGGCAAGATCTTCCGGA
>JAIVJP010000165.1 GCA_020199975.1 Acidobacteriota bacterium | reverse complement strand
ATGTTGTCCTCTCCGCCACGGTTATTGGCTTCCGCAATCAACTCGTCGCACGCAGCATCGAGTCCAGGGTTGCTGGCAAGTATGTTCTGAATGTCTTCCGACCGCAGTTTTCCGGACAAACCATCGCTACATAGCAACAAGGTATCTCCGCGCCGCAGTCGAATCTTGCCGGTGACCGGAGTGACGTCGTTCTGAGCACCCAGCGCCTGCAGGATTACGTTGCGAAACATGTGCGTTTCAGCTTCAGCTTCGCTGATCTGCCCGACGTCCACCAGCTGCTGCACCAAGGATTGATCCTTGGTCGCCAGGCGAATCTGCTCCTTGCGGATTATATAACCGCGGCTATCGCCAACCTGGACCAGATCTAACATGTCGCCCTTCACTGCGGCTCCGGTGAAGGTTGCCCCCATGCCTGCGCAGCGTGAGTCTTCCTGACTTCGAAGGTGAATCGCCAGATTGGCGTAGACAGTAGCGTTCTTGAGGCAATCGACCAGTGGGATCTCGGGATCACAACCGTTTTCAGAGTCGCTTCCCATCAGCATGTCCCGCACAGAATCAACTGCCATGCGGCTGGCCACGTCGCCGGCAAGCGCACCGCCCATGCCGTCCGAAACGACTAGCACCAAACCCTGTTCGCCGAGGTCAAGTTTCTTGAGTTCCTGGGGTGGCTCCGAACCGTCCGATCCGGTCCAGGTTTTCTGGCTCGATAGATCCAGCACCAGGAAATTGTCTTCATTTCCCCGGCGGACGCGGCCGACGTCTGATTTTGCGTGAAGCTCTACGATCATAGGGGAGCAAAGGATGATCTCTACGCCCTGGATTTTAACCCTTCGCAGCTTAACTGTCACTTGCCTTAATGGCTATATTTGTTTCAACGCTTGATCGAGATCCGCGATTATGTCATCCGTGTCTTCAAGACCCACCGAAATACGCACCAGACCTTCTGTGATCCCGAGCCGTTCTCGTTTTTCAGCATTCACCGAAGCGTGAGTCATGGTGGCTGGATGCGAGATCAAAGTTTCGACTCCACCAAGACTTTCGGCCAGCGTACAAAGGTTAACTGATTCCAATACCTTCCGCGCCGCCTCGAGTGACCCTACCTCGAACGCCACCATGCCGCCAAAACCTTTTTGCTGGCGTCTCGCCAAGGCATGTTGGGGATGAGAAGCAGAGCCTGGATAGTATACTTTTTTTACTTTCGGGTGCTCTCCCAGGAAAGCGGCCACGGCACGGCCAGTCTTGTCATGCTGTTCCATCCGGAGCGCCAGTGTTTTCGTGCCTCGCATCACCAGCCAGGAATCGAACGGCGACAGAATCGCTCCGGCGCTATTCTGGATGAAGCCAATCCATGCAGCATCGTCTTCGTTATTAAGCACGACTATGCCCCCAATTCCGTCTGAGTGCCCGTTCAAGTACTTCGTCGTCGAATGGACCACGATATCAACCCCGAAATCAAGTGGACGCTGCAGGTAAGGGGACATGAATGTGTTGTCGCAAACCACTCGAGCGCCCGCCCGGTGCGCGATCTCGCAAACCTCACGCATGTCTGTAACGATCATCACCGGGTTAGTGGGCGTCTCGATGAAAACCATCCTTGTGTTTGGCTTGATCGCCGCTTCGACGTTGAGAGCGTCTGAGGTGTCAACAAAATCAAACTCGATGTTGTAGTTCGCCAGCACGCGGGTGAACAGACGGAATGTTCCGCCGTAGGTGTTGTCGGAAACCACTACGTGCTCACCGGCTTTCACCAGACGAAGCGTGGCATCGATGGCTGCCATGCCCGAGGCAAAAGCAAACCCAAATCGCGCGCCCTCGAGCGCAGCGATGTTTCGCTCCAGCGCGGCGCGCGTAGGGTTCTGAGTGCGCGCATACTCGTAGCCTTTATGCTTGCCCAGCCCATCCTGGGCATAAGTTGAAGTCTGGTAGATTGGAACGGTTATCGAGCCAGTGGCCGAATCGGGTTCCTGTCCGGAATGAATTGCTGTTGTTGCGAAGCCCATAAGTGGTAAATGGTGAACGGTAAATAGTAAATGGTCAATGTGGTAACTAATATCCTGATCAAGTCATGAAGACGAGTAAAATCGATGGGCTTGGTTAAATAACCGTCAAAGCCTGTTTGATGAGCGGCACGTCGAAACCCGTCAGTACCGAACGCGCTTAGTGCAATCACCGGAATATCTTTGAGATCTTCACTCTGCCGAATCTGCCTAGTTGATTCCAATCCATCTACTCCCGGCATTGCCAGGTCCATGAGGATAAGGTCTGGATTCACCATGGCTGCGACCTTCACAGCTTGTTCTCCACCTGTAGCCGTTGCCACACGATAGACGTTCTGTTGAAGATCAAGGCTAATCATCGTCAAATTATCAATAGACATCAATCACCAGTACGAGGTACTGACTTTCATTGCCTTCTCTGGCGCAGCGTTGGCCGGTGGTTTCGAAGCATCAAGCGCTGTCGTCGCTGGCGTCTTTTTCACAGTGACAAAATTATAGTTCATTCACGCATCATTAACCATCGTCGCCTGGGAAAATTTAGCGTTTGGCGTGAGATTGTGCCGACATAGAAAAATTTTCACTTCCCCGGAAAATGTATTCAGTACTGAATCAAGCTGCCTTCCCGTTTGGCGCGGCGGACAGCGCGGCCGAACACCCAAAGGGAAAAGGGAAGCAGCACGCCAAGCATGATGAGTAAGGTGACGAACGGTTCGGTA
>JAIVJP010000451.1 GCA_020199975.1 Acidobacteriota bacterium | reverse complement strand
ACCCTTCACAATGCTCATCGTTGAACCCCATTAGTCCTACACGACTTTGTCGCGTGGATGTATTGTTCCTACCTGAGATCATGGTTACCGCCAAAATCTGCGGCTAGTCGTTTAGAAATGCGAGTTTCTTTGGGAACATCCGACAAATTCCAGCGTGTATAACCTGCGGGCGGTCGTTCGTAAGGGTATAATCGGCATTCGGGGCCGCTCATACGCGGTGCTTGTCAGAACGGGGAAGCGGACCGGGGTCCCCAGCCGGGCAGCCCGGCTGGGGTGGTGGTAGCGACCTGGTCTCGACTGACAGACCATACAACCCGGTCGCTACCGGCTCGCGGTTCTGACAGGAGAAGTGAGGGCCTACCCACCCCTGATGGAGACACTCAGTTCCATTGACGAGCTAAGTTTCCCTGTGGCTTTGCGGCAGGAAGTGATAGCTGATTCGACCTCGGATCACGCGCTGCTGGAAGCGACGCGTACGGGCGATGAAGATGCTTTTGCCGAGTTGGTTAGCCGTTATCGTAATCAAATTACGAGCTACATTTACCGGATGACGAATGACTACGATGGCGCGGTGGATCTTGCTCAGGAAACCTTTGTCAGGCTTTACGGCGCTGTGGATCGTTATCAGAGCAGTTATGCGTTTTCAACCTACATCTACCGGATCGCAACGAACCTGGCGATCAGTGAGCTGCGCAAACGAAAGCGCCGTCGTCTGGTTTCGCTAACTGGTTTTTTTAGAGCTCACGATGGAAGCGAAGACTGCGAGCTGGATCCAGTTGACGCGCGACCGCTGCAGGATACCGAACTCGTCGCCAGGGAGAGGCGCATCGCAGTGCAGCGAGCAATCAGCACCTTGCCGGAGAAATATAGGGCCCCCTTGATCTTGCGAGACGTGGAAGGCAGGAGTTACGAAGAGATCTCCCGCATTTTGCAAACCTCCGAGGGAACTGTGAAATCACGCATTAGCCGAGCGCGCGACTTTTTGCGCGAAAAGATGAGAGCGTATCTCTGAAATGGGAGTGTTATGAGAGTAGCCAATTGCAAAACTGTTTGTCGCGAAATTGAAGATGCAGACCCCGGGCAGCGCTTAAGTACCTCTGTGACCGAACACCTGGGAGGCTGCCCACGATGCCAGGGTTTTTATGATGAGCGAAGCAAGCTCCGGCAGCTTGTTGCCAGCCTGGAAACGGTTGCCGCCCCGCCCGACTTTGATTTTCGGGTACGTTCACGGCTCGCAAACGAGAAAGCGAGCGCTCATGCCGGATTCTTCTTTAGGAATTTCTCGTTCGGGTTTCCGTCAATTGCGTTGGCGACGCTGGTCCTGATGATTGGTGGAGTCTTCGCCCTGCGAGCCTGGAATGCACCGACCAATAGCGCAACCGCCGAGCAGAGTGAGACGCGCGATGTGAATCAGCCTAATATTGTTAAGAGCGAACCAGGCTTGCTAGCCGGGTCGGAGCTGACCAAGTCGGAGCTGACGTTGCCTGACAAAAAGAGGGTAGCGGATGCGACCAGGGATGAAGGCAACGAGACACTTCGGCCAGTACAAGGGGTAGCGAAGAGAAGCTCTTTGAAGAGGACGGTCGCGTCGGTCAGGAGCAGGCGCGTGGCCACTAAAGAATTCAGCATCACGTCAGCGCCTGTGGTTAAGCAAGAGGAGGCAGTTGCAAGTCTGGAGACATTCCCAATCTTCCCGATTGAGGCTTCATCCCAGCCGTTGAGACTCTCGCTTGATTATTCGGGCGGAATTTCGCGCACGATTTCGGTGCCCGCACTGAGTTTTGGATCGGAGAGGGTTCTGGCGGGAGGCGGTTTATCATTGGTCAAGAATTCACCGAAAGGTGCTTGGTAGTTGACATGCGGCTAGGGGCAGTAGCCCGACTGTTAAGGAGATCTCCAACGGTAGAAACGAAATCGTTGGTGAATCCGAAAATGGTAATAAGAAGTCACCACAAAGTGCCTACATTCGTCTTTCTGACAATCGTGGCCATCGGCTTGCGCGTTACATGTTCAGCGCAGGTTGCTCCACCTTCGGCTCCGCCGCCGGCTGCTCCGGTCACTCCCAGGTCGCGCCCGGCAGGCACTGGCGCGCGTACCGGACCCGTGATCGTAGAAAACCGTCCTACGGCTCCCCAGGTAGTAACAATTCTGCACCGCTTGAACGGGTTCAAAATGTTCCGTTTGTTGCTTCGCTCAAACGACGATCTACGTGCGATTGCGAGGCTCGACGACGCTTTTAGGATGACAGCCGAAGTTCACACGAATGTGATTGCCGGGTTGGCACTTGAAGACGGCCAAACGATCGCAGCCTGGTTGCCAGACGCGGAGGCCGAGACGCAGCCGCCACCGATGCCTTTTGGGCCTAGTCCACCGAGGGCGCCGCTGGGTGCTCCTCGAGTTAGCGGTCAATCCCCGCGGGCGGGAACGATCACACCAGGGACGCCGTTGGTTGCCGGAGCTACGAACCTTTTTGAACGGCCTGACTTAACGGTTATTGCACGAGACGGTAAGCGTCTGGACGCGCGCTATGTTGGGCTGGACGCCGTTACCGGGCTTTCCATTCTCAAGCTCGCCGACAAGAGTTTGGTGCGTGCCCGGGATGCAAAAGAAGAAGCTCTGGGCATCGGACAACGCCTGCGGCTCTTCGGTCCGGAGCCTGTGCTTCCGTCCGGATCGCGCGTCGGGGGCACGATCTATGCGCGCATGGGTGAAACTG
>JAIVJP010000164.1 GCA_020199975.1 Acidobacteriota bacterium | reverse complement strand
CCTCCGGCCGCAGTCGGCCCAAAACAGCCCGTAACTCCCTTGGACTAGCCCCCTGACCATCAACCGTATTGTCGACTAAGTAAATCAGCATCCCGCTTCCCATCCACGGTTACCATAAAGTCAGCCTAGACAGAAGAGCTTTCCATTGAATGCGCCGATATAAATGCGGCCGCCCAGAATAGCTGGTGTTGCGTTAACGTTCTCACCAATTTTTAATTCCCACAGGCGTCGCCCGTCGTGGGCCGACAGCATGTACATCCACCCTGCCTTGTCACCGAATACGACGCGACCATCTACTACGGGGGAAGTTGCCCAGATTGGTGCACGCACCAAGTGTTGCCAGATGACTTCGCCCTTGTCTGACGTCAGGCAATACATCTGGCCATTATTTGAACCGATGTAAACGCGACCACTCCTAACCACGGGGCTGGCCCAGAATCCACTGCGCTCCTTGTAGATCCTGCTCAAGCCGCCATCGGCTTTAAACTTCCATACCAACTCACCATCTGCCTGCTTGAAACAGTAGACGTAACCGTTCTCGGCCGCAGTATAAACGAGTCCGTTAGCTACGGCCGGAGTCGAATCGGAGTCCGCTCCAATGCGGGCTTTCCAGATGGTGGACCCATCTCTCATTTCCAGACAATACAGGTCGCCCTGCTCTGTCCCGATGTAGATCCGCCCTGCAACGACCGAGAAGCTGCCCTCCATTGAACCCAGCCACTCCGTTTTATACACGAGCGCGCCATCTTCGAGACTGAGACAATAGAAGAACCCATCTTCCCCGCCCAAATAAACCCGTCCGTTAATTACGGCCGCCGAACTATCAACTTCAAAACCAGTTTTGTACTTCCAGATGAGCGAGCCGTCATTCGCGTTCAGGCAATAGATGTAATGGTCCAGACCGCTCGCAATCAATCGATCCCCGGCAAGCGTTGGGGTGGTCTTCAGACTGTCTCCCGTCTTAAAGCTCCAGATGAGGCTTCCGTCTCGAGTATCGAGGCAATAGAGGTAACCGTCCGCCGAACCGAAATAAACGTGCTCCCCTGATACCGAAGGTTGACCCGGCCAGCTTGATCCGCCCCAGCCTTCCTTATGCAGCCGGCCCGACGTTAGCTCGGTTTCAAATTCCCAGATTACTTCCAGAGGCCGATCCGGCCACGGTCCGGAGCCGTAAAAGTTACGCTCAGAAGCGCCGAGCCACGTTGTGACCGAGGTCGGAGTAACCGGAGTATTCGCCGTAATGCGGGGTTCAGCTTCAGTCTGCTTTACTACACTGGGGCCGCAGCCCGAAGCTGCCAGGCCAACTAGAAGCAGCAGCAGACACGCTTGGTTTCTCAAAGATGTCAGGAAGGCGGAGAGCATTGGGGCAAACTTAATTGGTCTAAACACGCGAACTGGATTAGAGATTATCAGAAGGATGGGCCGGATCAAAACTACGCTTCCGGCGTATAGCAGTTCGACAGCCACTTGCTGCCTTGGCATACCAAGGCGGTACTAAGGTAGCACACGCGCAAGCCAATCGCCCGCATAAACCAGTTCTGCCGGCGCGTTAATTACAACTTCGCCGTCATCACGCCATTGAATTCGCGCCCGGCCACCGGGCATAAGCACGTCTATCGAACGTTCGGTTTTCCCGTTAATCATAGCCGCCACCGCAGCGGCGCAGGAGCACGTCCCGGAGGCGGTGGTTTCGCCTACGCCGCGTTCCCAGATCCGGAGCTCAACAGTGTGTCGATCCTTCACTCGCACAAACACTACGTTAGTTCGATCGGGAAACTGCTTGTGGTTCTCAATTGCCCGTCCCAGGCGACGCCAGTCGAGTGCTTCGAAAGCGTCGACAAAGATACAGCAGTTTGGGTTCCCCATCTGGAGCGCTGTTACGTTTAGTAGATCTCCGTCTACAGCGAGGGGATAGTCGACGACTCTGTCCAATGGCCGGTCCGTGAGCATGGGAATCGAGTCACTGGCAAATCCTGGTTGACCCAGTTCTGAATCAAAGACGTATTTACCCGGACCGGCTTGCTCAACTAAGAAGTATCGTTTGGTTCCCGAACGAGTGCTCAGGCGAAGTTCGTCGCGAGTCCACAACTTCTTATGATAAACGTATGCGGCGGCGCACCGAGTGCCATTGCCTGACAGCCCGGCTTCACTGCCATCCGGATTAAAGATGCGCACGCGAAAATCAGCGCCTTCATCGTTCTCGCGGCTGATGACGGCAATTCCATCCGCGCCCGCACCGTAATGCCGGTTGCAGATCCGCCGCGCAAACTCTCCCAATTCTGCAAAGCCAGCGAGATCCTCGGACTCAATAACGATGTAATCATTGCCCAAGCCGTGAAACTTGATGAAAGGAGGTGCCATCTCTTCAAATCAAGATCTACCTGAAAACGACGCCAACAATACCGTGATCGGGTCAATGCACAGCGACTGTACGTCCGTGTCCACCGGATAGTTATTGACCATGATGGAAAAGACCAGGTTTTCGCCGCCAGCCGTCGTTAGATAGCCCGCCAGACTGGCGGCCGAACTGAGCGATCCGGTCTTAGCGCGAACGTTGTTCTCGGCCGCGGTTCCCTTCATCCGGTTCCTGAGCGTGCCATCGACGCCGGCAATCGGCAAAGCTTCGCGAAAGACCCCCGCGTATCGATGCCGACCCATGTACGTGAGTAACTGAACGGACGCTTCCGCAGTGATCATGTCATTACGTGAAAGTCCTGACC
>JAIVJP010000163.1 GCA_020199975.1 Acidobacteriota bacterium | reverse complement strand
GCCGCACTACGTACCGAGCCATGAATTGGGGCGCGGCAAATATAACCCGATCGGCTTTTAGGCCGCGCGGGTTTCGTCCGTCGCGATCAATTGTAACCACGTCGACGCCCGACCATCCATTCTCTTCCACCGGTATCAGTTCCAATACGGCGCGATCGAGGTGCACCTTTGCTTTGACTTGGTCAAACAGATGATTAACAAGGCGTCCATTGCCCTCGGGCCATGTAATTAGAGGCTGCGTTTCAATGTTCGGCTTTGACACCCGCGAGCAGAAATAAAACAGACCCGCCCACGCGCTCGTTTGATCCAGGGTCATGCCGTAATCGTCGCGGCAGGCATAATCGACCGACCAACGAAGCCGAGCACTCGTAAAACCCCGCTGGTTCATCCACTCGCCCATCGAAATGCGATCGAGCTCCGTCACCGCCGCATCGTCTGAACAAGCGGCAACAGGAATCGTGAACGCCCGTTGCCTGCGGCCGTCGCGCCATGAAACCCAACGCGTAACCTCTTCATTAAACTTCGCGAGTTGTGCTTTGTCCTCGGCTGTTTCGCCCGCATGAAGGTAGAGCCCCTCATACCAGCGGCCTTTGTAGAAAACTCGCTCTTCGGGATCCCGACACAGAAACTGCTCGCCGATGATTGGCTCCCCGTCTTTGTCGCTGCCTTCGATCACGCCCATCTCACCAAGCAGCGATACGAGCGCCTGGTTTTCTTTCATGGGTGCCGGGATGTAATGCGCGCCCCAGGGGAACGAGGTAACGCGATTCGAGCCAGACCGAGACGTCCCGCCCGGGGCGCTTTCGAGTTCAATCAAGGAGAAGTGTTCAAAGCCGGATTTGATCAAGCGCCAGGCAGCGGTCAAACCTGCGACACCTCCACCGATGATCACCACGGGGACGCGTTCCCATGCATCCGCCGGGACTTCAACGCCCTGTCCATCCCGCAAACGATGACCAAACACATCGGAGGCTCCGACGATCTCGCCAACGGGCAGCGGCGGGGTTGTGCTGCGGCGGCATGCCGCGAGCGCAACGGGAAGGCCCAGGAATGCTGCCAGAATTTCGCGGCGATTGAATGTGGACATACAGACTGGTAAATCCCTGATGAACTTACGGAACCGCGAGCGTAGCGACCGGATCGAGCACTCAACTTTTGGAGTGCGCCAGCCGAGCAAAGCAGCGACGGCGCTTTGGATTTGATGTTCGTCACCAAAATCCATAGCGTGTCGCGCTTCGCTGCCACCGCACCATAGGTTGAGTGCCTCCGATCGCTGTGCGGAAAGTCGGGCTCTAAAGCGCCAAAGGCGCGAAATGTGAAAGCCTGGGCCATCGGCCCAGGTGGGCGTGGGGCGCTTCTGAGCGCTGAAGGCGCGAAATGTTGTTGGAGGCAGCACAATCACTCTGCATTTGCGTGGACACTACCCAATTTCGCGCCTTCAGCGCTTCCAAACTAATGGGCCCGAACCTAGGGCGTTGCCCTAGGCTTTCCCATTTCGCACCCTTGGCGCTCGATCGGGAGCGCGCTTCGCTTTGCCCAATTCCTGACCTGCAAGGAGGACCTTTTTGTTTTACACAAGGTCTCTCCCTTCGTGGTTCTGTAAGACTCAACTAGCAGTAAAACCACAGACGACGAATTGAATCCAGGATCCGGTCGCTACCGCTCTCGATTCCGTATGTCACTCAAATCGTTTCCATTCGCCCTCGTAGTAGCGCACCAAAACCTGGTTATCTAGCCGGTTCACCTCCACAGGCACTGGTCCAATATCCGCCGAGAGACTGAACATGGCCACCAGTGTTTGGTCGTCGAGAAAACGCAGGCCGGCGGGAGGAAGTCGCGGAATGTCGAACGGAGACGATCGCGCGAGCGCATACCCCCATAGTCCAAACGAAGGCACGGCGGTGTAGTAGGGCTTGACTGTGAACCCGGCCGCTTCGAGTGTACGAATGATGCACCAGAAGGAATTTCGCGCGAACATGGGAGACGTGGACTGAACACTTACTGCAGCGTTCTCCGTTAATCTCGATTTCAGCATGCGATAGAACCGCGTGGTGTAGAGCTTGCCCAGTGCGAAGGTGTTGGGGTCTGGGAAATCCACGATGGCAGTGTCGTAAGACTGCTCGGTGGTCTCTTCTATCCATACGAAGGCGTCTTCGTTCACGACTTGAACGCGTGGGTCGTCGAACGCGTGATGATTCAAACTCGCCAGCAGTGGAAAGCTACTTGAGAGCTGCGTCATGTCCGGGTCCAGATCAACAAGTGTGACGCGTTCGACCGATGGGTACTTCAGAATCTCTCGCAGGGCCAAACCGTCACCCCCGCCGAGTACCAGCACCCGGCGAGGATTGTTTGCCAGTAGCATCGCGGGGTGCACCAGTGCTTCGTGATATCGATACTCGTCGGTCGAACTGAACTGCAGATTGCCGTTCAAGAACAACTGAAATCCCGCGCGACCACGCGTGATGATGATGCGCTGATAGGGAGTGTCCTTCGAATGAATAATCTCGTCGGCGAACATCTCGTCCTCGGCCATCGAGGTGATCGTGTTTGCCTTGATCAAACCGATCAGCAGGAGGACCAGCACCACGCCTGCCCGTAACCGGAGTCCATTGATACGGCCCTTAATCAAAGGCCGCAGCAGCCAGGTTCCCCACAACGCCACTCCGGCATTCAACATCCCGAAGACCAGCGAAGTGCGTATCAGCCCCAAGCGTGGAACGAAAAG
>JAIVJP010000450.1 GCA_020199975.1 Acidobacteriota bacterium | reverse complement strand
GAATGACTGCGCCCCGCAAAGTATGGGGTTTCTGTTTCGGCAGGGCCGCCAGATCGGCGCTTGGCTTATAGGCCGAGGCATCTAGAATACTCAGTGCGGCAGCGATTGAGCCGTCCGGGTCGGGAAGACGACGCAGGTCCTTCAAGTCCGCGGGCAACGTGCCAAATCTGGCGCTGTATTCGAGCAGTGCGCGATCAACTCGGTAACCTAAAGCGTATGAGGCCGCCCTTAACCCGAGTTGGCGCTGGCGCAAACGTTCCGGCACAGTCACGCCAATCAGAACGGCAATCAGCGCGGGAACTAGTGCCGAGGCCATAAGCCCGCTCTTTGCATAGCCCAAGCCGCAAAACCGCTCCGGGGATTTCAGCATTGATCGATAGATCTTGAGGCTGCCCCAGAGAACGATAATCGTCACTGGGATGGCAATCCACTTCAGGCGCCAGGCGGCTGTTTCCCCGGCGGCCACCAAAGACCAGATGTCCAAAGGGAGAACTGAAGAAAGCCCCAGGGTAGGCGTGACACGGGGTGCGCGTTGCACTAAGCCTATGATTGTCTGGGTCAGGAACACAAGAACCATCAGTAACCCGGTGACCGCCAGCAGCAGCGAGCGACCATAGGAGGGAAGTTCATATTCCGGTTTTGGCAGAGCCTCGCCTACGGAGCAGGCGCCACAGGAGGCACAACCCTGACTCAGGGTGCCCTCAAGCTTAAAGCCACAGCAGGGACAAATCGTCACTTGTTTATACCTCGGACGGGAAGACGTTACTTTGTCAAAATACGACTTTCGGGGTTCTGCTCAACCGGCTTTCTGTATTAGTGTTTGCTCGGCTCGTCGATCAGGCCCGGGCTTAGATGCAGAATGGGACGACTGAGATTCTATTTCTTCAGGTTTAGTCTGTACTTTGGTTAGTTCGCGCCAAGTGTGATACATGCGATGGGCAAAGGTCCAATAGGAACCCACCGCTAAGACCCACAGGACTGCAGGCATTCGGTTAGCCAAGAAGTTGTTTGAGCCTGGGAGCGTGCTGAGAGCCCCAATAATGAAAAGAACCACTCGCTCCGGGCGCCGAAGGAAACCGACATCGCACTTGGGAATTAGGCTTTCGGCACGCGCGCTCGCGTAGCTTACCATAATTGACCCCATTAGTCCGGCACCTGCGAGAAAAACATTTAGGGTCGAATGGTACTCGGTATCGCGGGCGTAAAAGACCATCAGGCCCACAAATACGACCATGTCTGACAGGCGATCCAGAGAAGAATCGAGGAACCCTCCAAACCTTGTGACCCGGCCGGAAAGCCGGGCGACCTGCCCGTCCAGCATGTCGAAAAGGTTGGCGACGATTAGGACTATTCCGGCCGAGAAGAACCTGCCCAGACCGAATAGCAGGCCACATCCAACGTTCAAGGAAACGCCGATGACTGTCAGAATGTTCGGATTGATATGACCGTGGGCGAGCCAGCGCACCATCGCATCGATAATCCGTTGCGCGCCCCGCCCAATACCGTCGACAAACATACTTACTGGTGTCTCCTGAAAGTCATTATGCCCAAATAATACCTAAGTTGACAGCCCAATGGGGCGGCTGTTGTCAAGGGTCGGTGGCACAGCATACGTGCACGCCTATCCGTTTGCGACTCTCTCGGTCCATGGTCATAATCTGTTTGAGCAGATGTAACCGGTGGTTTTACCCTGCAATCAAATTAAAGTCATTTATGCAACTATCCATAGCTGCGCCCCGCACCTTCAGTTTCAAGCGAACCGTGATCAGTCATGGCTGGTGTGAACTCTTGCCCTTCGAGATTGATCGGGACAGGTGGGTGCTCACGCGCACCCTCGATCTCTTAAACGGCGCACCCGTAACGGTTCTTATTACAGCAAACAAGCGCGCGGTGCGAATTGATCCATCTCGGCCACTTGGGAAAAAAGCTGTTGAGCAAGTGCTCCGGGATGTACGCCACATGCTGCGGCTGGATGATGATATGGCCGACTTTTATCGGACGATGGAAGCGACACCCGATTTTGAATGGGTGTCGGAGCAGGGAGCAGGCCGGTTGCTCCGCGCGCCCACCGTTTTTGAAGATCTGGTGAAGATGATCTGCACCACAAATTGCTCATGGTCACTCACCAGGAAGATGGTCACGGGGCTGGTTCAGAGTTTGGGACGGGAGTCGGCCGGGGGACGGAGAACCTTTCCGACTCCGGAAGCGATGGCGCTGATGCCCTCAAAATTCTACGTAAACGAAGTGCGCGCTGGTTATCGTGCCCCTTATTTGAAGGAATTTGCCGAACGCGTGGCTTCCGGCTCCTTGAATGTGGAGGCTTGGCTTGAGAGCCCATTGCCTACCGCAGAACTCATCAAGGAGTTGAAGAGCGTTAAGGGAGTTGGCGACTACGCTGCTGAGAACGTTCTCAAACTCCTGGGCCGGTACGATGGTCTGGCGCTGGATTCCTGGACCCGAGCGAAGTTCTTCGAAATGCGCAACCAAGGACGCAAAGCGACGGACAAGAAGATTGCTCGTTATTATTCAGGCTTTAAAGAGTGGCGCGGTTTGGCGCTCTGGTGCGACCTCACGCGCGATTGGCTGGACGTCGACGGTCGGGCGGCAGATTGAATCTGAACCTGCTGGCACCGCAGGCGTCTCGCCTGTAGGCGTTCGGTCCACGAAGGCAAATAGCGCGAGAGGACTCGACGCCATCCCCCATAAGAAGCTGTAGGGTCGCCCCTACTC
>JAIVJP010000162.1 GCA_020199975.1 Acidobacteriota bacterium | reverse complement strand
GAGCAGTTCGACTCTCGAGGTGAGGGGCGCAGTTGTGGAAAGGATGTACTCCTGGAAGGAGCGTTCGGTAGCGGGTTCGTGCCGCTGGTTGCTGCGAAATCTTCTGCGAGCCATTTCTGTATTGACGGGGCCGCTAACCTCTGCCCGCCCGGATGCCGCGCAGCGACATCGCTGGAATAAGCTTAATAAGAGCCGGAACCCATGGACTAAAGGAACCTCTGATCAAGTGCAGGTTCTGCAAATACTCTTACTTTGATCAGAGGTTCTTAAAATTTGTGCCGCACGTAATTCCGTAGCCTCCGCTCCTAAGCTACTGCTGTCATTCGTCTGTCGGTTCGCGGACGGCTTCGAGTATTTCCAGTTCGCGCCGCTGTAACGCTCGTCCCTGCAGTTCGATCAAGAGCATATAAGAGCAAAGCGCCAGTATGGCGAACAAGGCCAGTGTAACATATTCGATGACCAGGCTCTGGGGGAAGTAACCAGCCGCGGTGGCCGCAAGCGGCGGTATCGCCAACAGAATAAGAAGAGGAATTATTAGCAGTCCGACCACGCCTGACACGTTCAAGCGTTTGCCAAACTTCATCCGTTTTGGAAAACGTATGGAGAGCCAGTTGCCGATAACGGACATGGTCGCCGCAAACGTAATGAAGCAAAGGGCCACAAAGACAAGAGCGCGAGGCGTGAGGTCGCGGAACACCAAATGATTGATAACCAGGAGCGCGGCTGAGAAGAGCAACGCAACGATAGTCAAGGCGATGTTCTTACCAACTAGTATGGTACGGCGATCTACAGGGAACAGAATAAGCGACCGCATACCCCCCTCTTCGAAAGCGAACTGGTTGCATGAGAGCCCCGTGAGTATTAGGAACACATACAACACGCCGCCGCTAGCCATCAATCCTTCGCCATAGGCCAGGAAGTCGGTCGCGAATGATCTCGTACCCTGTGTGACCTCAGCGTTCAGACGGTTTGTATTCACAAGTCTGACCACAATCAGTATTAAGGGCATTAACACCATCATACGGAGCTGCGCATTACGCATTACATAACGCAACTCCTTTTCGACCACCGCTGAGAGCTGCGGCGATACGAAAGGAAGTTCCCACCCTGTGTAGACCTCCGTTTTTGCGAGTCTTGCTGCGGCAGCAGTTCGACGCTTCCCTCCTCCCCCGAGCACTGCGCGTTGGGCGATCCAATAGGTAGCCGCAATGAGAAGTAGGGTGTAGCCCGTGAGCGTGGCTAGTGCCAGCAGGTAGTCTCCCGTAGCGCCTGCGCGTAAACCGCTAGTTAGAGCCACTGCGGCAGCGCCTGGGGGTGTCCAACGTAGACCCTTGAATGATTCGGCGTGCCTGAGCAACGCGGGTGCAAGCTGGCCAACCAACGCGCCGCCAAGTCCGGCCACGACCCCAATCAACGCCAACAGAGTTTCGCCGCGCGTGCGCCTTCGGCGAATGAGTGAGCCAAGCGAGATGGACAGCCACTTCGAAAGCGCCATTCCGAAGACTGCCGTGGGTATTGTCGCAATCAACGCGAGGCCAAGCATTCCGCTTCCCAGACCTGCGCCCAGGCCCATCGCAATGATCGCGGGAATGGCAAAGATGGACTGAAGATTGGTCACCTCACTGACGAAGTCGATGGCAAAGAGTTTGCGCAGGCTAATTGGGTACATCAGCAGACGTCCCGGCTCAAACTGTCTGTTGCTGCCGATGCTGAGCGGCAAGGTCGCCCACATCAGGTAGCAGAGCGCGAAGATGGAGAAGAAGATGAACTCAGCCGACGGAAGTCCGCCAGCTTTTGGTCTATTTGGAGTGGCGTGAACCATTATCGCGGGCGACGTCAGAGCCAAAGCTGCTAAACCCAACCCCAACGCGACGACTACCGCAAAAGCCAGCGCGGCCAACATTCCTAGAATTGACGCTACGCGGTTGGCGACCGCCTTGGACGACCTCAGTGAATTCCGAAACAACTTCCACTTCAGCCAGAGTAATGTGGTTAGTTGAGACAAGATCTTTTGTACTTTGTTCTTTGTGCTGTATTGCTGAACCAGCGCTTTCCCATTCTATACTTGCTAGCTCCGGCAAAGAACAGAGTTCACAATACAAAAGGACAAAGCTCAAAGTACAAAGCTCAAAGTACAGCTCAAACACAGCTCTGCAATGCTTCACCCTTCCTCGATCTCCAACGCTTATGTGAGTCTGGGTTCCAACCTGGGCGACCGGGCCGGTAATCTGCTGCTGGGAATTCGCGGAATGTTCGATGCGGGCTTGGCCATTCGTAGACTATCAAACATCTATGAAACTGAACCTGTTGAGACATTCCCCCAGCCGGCGTTTCTCAACATGGTTGCCGAACTCTCTTCCAATGCGCTTCCGCCACCTGAACAGATGATGGCCAGTTTGCTCCGAGTGGAGTATGCGCTTGGCCGCACGCGCGAAACTGCGATGGCCCCGCGGACAATTGATCTTGATCTTCTTCTTTATAGAGCTGAGACGCGGAACACCGAGTTTCTCACTCTTCCCCATCCCCGCTTTCACCTTCGGAGGTTCGTGCTAACGCCTTTGGCAGAGCTTGCGCCTCGCCTGGTTCATCCGACACTCAATCTAACAGTCACAGACCTACTGCAAGATCTCGAAGACAGATCAGAAGTGAAGCGCTGGCGGCCGTAGGCGATCAAGGAGGCAGACGGCAGGAGCAGGAGGCAGGACGTATCGCCGCGGTACTGCATATCCTTTAATT
>JAIVJP010000449.1 GCA_020199975.1 Acidobacteriota bacterium | reverse complement strand
CAATATAGCACTGTCGACGCTGCCCGGCTTCACGCTGCCTGGCGACGTCTCAGCTTCGGGGCGCTACTGGGAAGAGGACATCATCGAGCCGCCAGTCACAGTGTCACCGCAGGGCACGATCAAGGCACCCACAACTCCTGGTATCGGATACGAGGTCAACGAAGCACGCATCGAGGCCCTAACAGTCCGGCGAGAGACAGTTCGACTGGAGTAACCGGTCGGAACCGCCTGCGGTAGCAGCTGTGAAAAAATTGAAATCGATCGGGGATACCACTCAGGGACAACAATTCGCAGGTTGGGAGGGGCGGTTTACTCCCGCTGATCGGCAACGGTTGAGTGTTACTAAAGCAAGCGGGGGTTAACCGCCCTTCCCAACCTGCGAATTTCCGTATGTTGAATCCCGAGCCGGTTCTAATTTTTCACAGCTTTGGTAGCGGGCCGGTGGCTGAGCACGCGAGACAGGCTGCTACCGCAGGCTGTTCTGACTATCAGTTATGGCTAACGAAGAGCCTTCACATCAAACAGCCACACTGGAGCGTACGCTCGGCCTGCGTGATCTTATCCTGTTGATCGTCGGTACTGTGATTGGTTCGGGGATATTCATCGTGCCGGGCTCCGTACTGCGTCAAGTCCAAGGTGTAGGGCTAGCCATGCTGGTTTGGTTCGTCGGTGGAATTCTCTCGCTGCTCGGCGCCTTGACGTACGGGGAACTCGCCGCAAGAAGCCCGAAGGCGGGTGGGATCTACATTTACATCCGCGACTGTTTCAGCCCGCTGCCGGCCTTTCTTTACGGATGGACTCTCTTCCTCGTCATCAGCAGTGGCTCCATCGCCACGCTTGCCGTGGCGTTTAGCGCCTACCTCGGTGAGATCGTTCCGCTGACACCCATCCTTAGCAAGGTGATCGCTGTCGGTATGATCGCCGTCGTGACACTTATTAACGTGCTGGGCACGCGCGGGAGCGCGAACGTTCAGAACTGGACCACGGCGATCAAGGTCGCCGCGATCTTAATCATGAGTGCAGCACTACTCTGGCTTGGGCACGGCTTTAGCGGGGCGGGCGTGACCTTGTGGCCCACCGAGGCCGGCGCGTCACTCGCGTCAGGCTTTGGGCTCGCGATGATCGGCGTTCTCTGGGCATACGAAGGGTGGCAGTACGTGACCTTCAGCGCTGGCGAAACTGTCAACCCCCAGCGCAACTATCCGAGGGCGTTGCTGATTGGTTCGTCCACCCTGATTGGCATCTACCTGCTCGCGAACCTGGCGTACATAGCCGCGCTCGGTCCGATAAATGCGGCGCAGACCGATAGTATCGCCGCCGCGGCTGTGACTGCGGTTGCGACTTATGTCGTCTTCAGCGGCTGGCTCTTCTACGCACTTGGCGCGGCGACCATTTTTATCTATCGCACCCGACGTGCTGAAGTTGCTAGCCCTTATCGCGTGCCGGGCTACCCGTGGACGCCGCTGCTGTTCATTCTTGCGGCGGCCGCGCTCGTCATCAATACGATGGTGACGCAACCCATTCGGGCCGCCGTGGGACTCGGCGTTGTACTTTTAGGTGCGCCTGCTTACTTGATCTGGCGTTCCCGGAAAGCGGTTAGGGAGTGAGACGAATGAATGACAGAACGATGAAGAACAAAGTCACGGCGCAGCTGTTAGCCGCAACGAAAGGGAATATCACAGCGGTTTTTTGTTTTCTGCTAGCATTAAGTGGTGGATTTAATCTCAATTCGTCGGCGCGAAATATTGACGCGCAAACCGCGCCAGGCCGCCAAACGCAGAGTCGACCGCAAGAGTCTCCAAGCGTTACGGAGAGGATTAAACGAGTTGAGAACGGCCTGCTGCAGCCCTTCGTAATCAAGGGACAGCCAAGCGTGCAGATGAAGCTTGCCGATCGTATGAAGTTTTACAACACACCGGGCATTAACATAGCCGTAATCGATAAGGGTCGTATTGAATGGGTGCGCGGGTACGGAGTGCGTGAGACCGAGGGCACCGACGCCGTCACACCTGAGACTCTTTTTCAGGCGGCGTCTATAAGTAAACCAGTTGCGGCCGCGGGGGCACTTCGTTTGGTACAGCAAGGCAAGCTCGACATTGATGAAGACGTGAACCGCAAACTGACTTCATGGAAACCCCCAGCGACAAGAATTGGGATGACACGCAGCACCTATGAGCAGCCTCTACCGAAAGAGCGTTGGTCACAGGCTGCCGTCGGCCACAGATCTAACGGGGAGAAGGTGAAGGGCAACTGGCACACTTATCCTGAGATGGCTGCCGCGGGGCTGTGGACCACTCCCGAAGATCTCGCCCGCTTTGCAATCGAAATTCAAAGGTCTCTGGCCGGGAAATCAAATAGAGTTCTCTCTCAAAAGATGGCGAGGCAAATGCTCACAGCGCAAGTCGGAGGCTGGGGCCTCGGATTTGGACTACCGAGTAAGGGGCCTTCAGCCCGTTTCAGTCACGGTGGCGCGAATGAGGGATACCGGTGCCAGTTAGTTGCGTACAAGAGTACCGGGCAAGGCGCAGTGGTAATGACCAACTCCGATAGAGGCTCGTCTTTGGCGGATGAAGTGCTTCGGGGTATTGCCAGGGAATACGGCTGGGTTGACTATCTTCCCAAAGAGAAGGTCTTAGCTCAAGTCGATCCTAAAGTCTATGGTTCTTACGCCGGGCACTATGAGCTTGCTCCCAACTTCATTCTGACCATCACCTCCGAAGACGGTCGTCTGATGGGTCAAGCGACTGGACAGCCGAAGCTTGAGTTGTTCCCTGAATCGGACACGCAGTTTTTCCCCACCGCGGCCGCCGTTGAGATCACGTTCGTCAAAGATGAAAAGGGGCAAGTGACCCATTTGATTCTGAGGCAGGGCGGCCAGGACATTACGGCAAAGAAGATCAAATGAATAGTCGGAGAAATCATCAATCGCAGTCAAAAATCAATCCTGAGGAGACCGTGAACATGCGTCTGCACAAATATCTCGCTTGGCTATTAACTATGGCGTTACCTTTGGCCGCCGTCGGACAAGCGCCTCCGACCGGAGACTTTGATGTCCTTATTAAAGGCGGCATGGTTTATGACGGGACTGGACGCGCTCCCAGGCGAGTCGACGTTGCGATTAAAGGAGATCGCATCGTTGCCATTGGCAACTTGAAGAGCGCACGCGCGGGTAACGTGGTGGACGCGCGTGGGCTCGCCGTCGCGCCAGGCTTCATCAATATGCTGTCATGGTCCACGGAGTCTCTAATCGTTGACGGGAGGTCGCAAAGCGAGATCCGACAGGGCGTGACCACGCAAATCATGGGCGAAGGTTGGTCCATGGGTCCCCTCAACGACCGGCTGAAGAAGCAGGTAGTCGCCGAACAAGACGACATCAAGTTCGACATTGAGTGGACGACGCTCGCCGAGTACCTGAAGTATCTGGAGAAGCGAGGCGTCTCGCAGAACGTCGCTTCCTTCGTCGGTGCCACAACGGTCCGGCAGTACGTCCTCGGCGAAGGGGATGTCCAGCCGACACCGGCGCAGCTTCAGGAGATGCGTGAACTCGTGCGCCAGGCGATGGAGGAGGGCGCGCTCGGAGTCGGCTCCTCCTTAATATATGCGCCGGCGTTTTACGCTAGGACGGAGGAGCTGATCGAGCTCTGCAAAGTTGCGGCCCGATATAAAGGCAAATACATCTCGCACTTGCGCAGCGAAGGCAATGAGTGGGTCGAAGCCGTTGAAGAGTTGATTCGCATCAGCCGCGAGGCCGGCCTTCCTGCCGAGATTTATCACATCAAAGCCGCCGGTCGGCGGAATTGGGACAAGGTGGAACGCGTGATCGCACTCGTCAACGCAGCGCGCCGTCGGGGATTGAAGATCACCGCCGACATGTACATGTACCCAGCGGGCTCTACGGGGCTCAACGCCAGCCTGCCGCCCTGGACCATGGACGGCGGCTATGAAGCGCTCTTCAAACGCCTCGAAGATCCGGCCACGCGCCAGAAGATCGCCGCGGAGGTGCGCACGCCGAGCGACAAATGGGAGAACCTCTACTTAGCCGCCGGCTCTCCAGATCGCATCCTTTTGATCGGTTTCAAGTCAGAGAAGTTGAAACCGCTTACGGGCAAAACGCTGGCCGAGGTCGCGAAGATGCGTGGAAAAGACCCAATCGAGACGATCATGGATTTGATACTGGAAGACCGATCACGTGTCGGCACGGTCTACTTCCTGATGGCAGAGGAGAATCTTAAGAAAGAATTACGCCAGCCATGGGTTTCGCTCGGCTCTGACGGCGCCTCGATGGCGCCCGAAGGAGTCTTCCTTAAGTCCTCCACGCACCCGCGCGCCTACGGTAACTTCGCCCGTCTTTTGGGAAAGTACGTACGCGAGGAGAAGGTGATAACGCTCGCCGAGGCGGTGCGGCGTTTGACTGGGCTGCCGGCGACAAATCTCGGTCTGGATCGTCGAGGTTTTCTCAGAACAGGAATGTTTGGTGATGTGGTGGTCTTCGACCCGCAGACCATTGCCGACCGCGCCACTTTCGAGAACCCACACCAGTATTCCGTTGGCGTGAAGCACGTCTTCGTCAACGGCGTGCAGGTGCTACGTGACGGCGAACATACAAATGCTAAACCCGGAAGGGCACTCTGGGGGCCGGGGAAGATTCGTTGATGACAAGGAACGTCCATCTTAAGTTTAGACGGAGCTGCCAATGCAAATAGTCAGGAGCATGCAGAGAAAGAGCATCGCAACTTTAGCGATAGTTCTCACTCTGACGCTCATATTAAATTGCTTAATCACTTCGCGAGAAGAGGAAGTTGCCCGCCACGGCCGAGACCGTCTACCGCGTTGGATCGGTTTCGAAACTCTTTACCGACATCGCAATAATGCAGCTCGTCGAGCGCGGCAAGCTTGATCTCGACGGGCCCGTAACTCACTACCTCCCGAACTTTCGCCCGCGCAACCCGTTTGGCAAAGCAATCACGCTCAGGCAGCTCATGTCGCATCGTTCGGGTCTCGTGCGCGAGCCGCCGGTCGGCAACTACTTCGAGACGACGGAGCCGTCACTCGCTCGAACCATTGCGAGCCTCAACAAGACCGAACTGGTGTATGCGCCTGAAACCCGCACCACATATTCAAACGCGGCGATAGCGACGGTCGGCTACGTGCTTGAGCGAACGCAACGAGAGCCGTTCGCCAAATACCTCAAGCGCGCGGTGCTCGATCCGCTGGGCCTCGAGCGCAGCAGCTTCGAGCCGACACCGGAGATCACGAAAGACTTGGCGAAGGCGTACATGTGGACGATTGATGGCCGCGTTTTTGAGGCGCCCACCTTTGAACTCGGCATTAGCCCTGCCGGGAGCATGTACACGACTGTAACGGACATGGGACGGTTCATGAGCGCGCTGTTTGCCGGTGGGCGTGGCGCGAAAGGACAGATGCTGGGGGCCTCGACGATTGACGCGATGTGGACTCCGCAGTTCGCGCCGCCGCGACAAAAGACAGGGTACGGCATTGGTTTTGGGGTCCGCGAACTTGAAGGCCGGCGCACGGTCGGTCATGGCGGCGCTATCTACGGCTTTGCCACTACACTGAAGGCCATGCCTGACGACAAGCTTGGCGTCGTCGTAGTGACGACCAAGGACGCTGCGAACGCGGTGACGAATCGCGTGGCCAACTACGCTTTGACGACTATGCTCGCCGTACGGCAACGCAAACCCGTTCCCCAGCCGGAAACACCCGGGCCCGTCGATCCTCAGCTTGCGCGCCGAATTGCAGGACGCTATGTAAACGGTTCAAACAGCGTTGAGTTGATCGAGAG
>JAIVJP010000161.1 GCA_020199975.1 Acidobacteriota bacterium | reverse complement strand
CGTCTGCGGCGGCACCTTAGAGATTTCCTCGTATCGTTTCTCATCGGGCAGGTACACCAACTCCTCGAAGGGGACTACGCCCACGCCCAGTTCCCCGGTGAACCGTCCGACCAACTCCTGTGCGTCATAGGGGCCGTAGAAAGGTTCGCCCTTGGAATTCACTCCGGGGCTGGCATGGTCTCTCCCGATGATCAAAAAATTGGCACCGTAGTTTCGCCGAATTAAGGCATGCCAAAGGGCCTCGCGGGGGCCGGCCAGGCGCATGGCTAGGGGTAGCAGTGAGAGCAGGACGCGGGAACGATCGTAGTAACGCTCGACCAGGGCTTTGTAGGTGCGCACCCGGCTATAATGATCCACGTCACCTACCTTGCTCATACCAACAACCGGGTGCAGAAACAACACCCCATTTTTCTCGCGGACCGCCCGCTTGGTCAGTTCCTCATGCGCCCGGTGCAGGGGATTACGGGTTTGAAAAGCCACCACGTTCGCACATTCGAAGGCTTCCAGTTGTGCCCGGGTCTGGGCTGCGGTCAAGCGAATGTCCTGGAAGTCATAGCGGCGGGGCAGCTGCAAGATTTGCAGGCGACCGGAGATGTTAAGTTTGCCCCAAGAGTGCATCTCCGCGATCAGGGGGTGACGCGAATCCTTCGTGCCGTAGATCTTCTGCGCCACCTCATCAAGATGCCATTCGTAGATTTCTTCGACCGCCATCACGGCTAGTAATTCATTCTTGGCATCACGCAGAGTGATATCGCGGTCAAGCCGAATTTGATGATTCGGCTCCACCGGTAAGGTCACCGGTATAGGGAAGATGTGCCCACTAGCCAACCGCATCTCGTCGAGCACCTGCTGGCAATCCCCTCGGCCCATAAAACGGTTTAGAGGGGAAAAGGCACCTGTCGCCAGCAACTCCAAGTCAGAGATCGCACGCTCGGAAAGTTGCAGCGAGGGTAAGGAGTTGGCATAGGCTTTCAGTTCTGCGCCGGCCTCGGCTGAAACTACTAGATCGACTAGGCTGCCGCCGTATGGAGTTATTAGGGTAAGGGGATCTGCAGCAGCAAACATTTTGCTTTATCTCAGATTTAATGAATTAAACCACTTGGTATATGACGGCTGATGTTGAATGAGTACTATGCTTCAGCAACCTGGGGGTAGTGATTTAAACGGGGGAGGTGGCGTACCCTCTCCCCCATGTTACAGAACAACTCCTATGTCGGCATTGTGACAGTGCCAACCTGACTCGTCACGGGCTTACCACGAATGGTAAGCAAGGCTACTTCTGCCACACTGCCGTCGCTATAGCCGCGACGAACCGCAATCGAACTTTCCGGCTGAAACGAAACACGATCACCTATCCTGAACTCCAGCATTTGGGCATGTGCTCGCATGTGATTCAAGAATTTCAACCGCTCGACAACGCGGTTGTTGAGATCAATCAGTTCAGCTTCGGTAAGCCCGTCGATGTCGATCCTCATGATTATTCAAGATCTCACAGCGCGGCGTTAGGCTGCAACCAAAGGTCATTCGAGATACTGAACTCAAGCTTCGGGCTCCAAAGCTTCCTTAGTTCGGCTGCGGTTTCACTCCGCACCCAGTTTGTTATTCCAGACTGGGTGGAAACAATCGAGAGGCGCGAAAGATTGTGAGAATGCGAATCACTTCGCCAACTCGATAAACGATCCGGTATGGTGGTTTCATAAGTTCACGAAGATCCTCGCGTGGACGCTCTGGGACGTGTCGGCCGTTAAGCGGGAATCGTTCCAGGCGGTCGATCGCAGCCAGGATATCCTCGACGATGACCTGAGCGTAGTGCGGCGAGTCTCGTCCGATGAAATCGTAAATGGCTTGAAGATCGTCTGGTGCTTGCAGTGTCCAACGGACTTCAGTCACCTTCGGAACCGGGCTTTGATTTCATCATGTGAGATTGTCTCGTCGGACTCAGACTGCTGAAGGCCTCGTTCAACCTTCGCGAGAAAATAGAGGCATTCCATCGCGTCTTCCACCGTCGCGTCTTCAGGGAGATCTTGAACCACTCGGACGATCTCACTCTTTACTTGTGGCGTTTCCATAGTGCAATAACCGTAACGACGCATTCAGAACGTTCATTCTTGGCCTAGCCAAAACTCATCTGGTAAGGGTTCATCAAAATCTTCGCTCGTCGAGATCGATCCCCGATTAAGACCCGCAACACGCTTCTTTTTAGAGTGAGCCACAACCGGAACCAGACGCGCCCCCGGCGTGCCGCGCTCTTTGAGTATCACCTCCTCACCAGCCAAAGCCTGTGCCAGCAAATCCTGTAACTTGGTTTGGGCTTCATCCACACTCGCGGTTCGGGTCATAAATATTTCCTCTGAACGTCCGAGAGTATAGCATTCTCAAAGGGACTTCTTCATTCACCCGCAAAACGGAGAAGCCTGCAACCGCATCAAGACGATTGCGCGCGTCCTCATCGTTTCCGCAGGCCGCCTCGTCAATCACGTGGGTGACGTGGAATGTGAGGATTCTGTTTGTTGGGACTACCAGGGGCCTCATTGGTAGTAACCAGGACCGCGAATATTCTTTCACGCTCGCGTCAGCAGGTGAATGATCGGCACAGTTAGATGCTACGCACCTGAGATGTTAGGACACGTCACCCCTGACATTCAGGGCTGTGGCGTTTACATTAGAATTCATTAAAATGAGGAGGAGAAAGGTTTAAGCTAAATGTACTGAGTGAGTCACATGTTTCCAAGGTGAGTATTGGGTAATAC
>JAIVJP010000448.1 GCA_020199975.1 Acidobacteriota bacterium | reverse complement strand
TCGTATAAGAGAGAAGCGAGCTGCAAGATTTGAAGATTATTAGTCGCGGTGCTTTTGCTGGTAGGTACCGGCTAAAGTGGCTGACTGGTCAAACTAGTCGGAATTCCTTATACTCAGCGAGATGTCTTCGCCGCAGCCCATTTCTACGGGGTTATTGGCTCTCTTGTTGCCCATGGCTCTGCTATCGGTGTTCATCGGCTGCGTATTGTCATGTTCGGCCCAGAGTGCAGAAGCCCTCGAACATCACAGGTCAATCTCAGTAGAAAAATTGGCAGTTGCAGACGATTGCGAGGGTTGCACCCTTACAATTGAGGTGTCCCGCGGGCTTCCGGCCCGGCAATATCTCCTTCCGCAAACGAACGATGACGAGCCGCCTGTGTTTGCGCCATCCTCATCGCTGCACGGCAACGGGTCATATTTCAGAGCAAGTTTGCTGATGCCGCCTCCGGGTTATGATCCGCCTCTCGAACGGCTGTTCGTCCTTCGTATTTAGCTCCGACTGACAAGTTGCATTGGCTACGGCGCTTCCGCATCATCTTAACGGGAAGTGTGTGCTCGTTCATCTCTAAGTCAGGAGATTTCTAAATGAAACGATTATTAGTAGGTTTGCTGCTCTGCCTAACGGCCCCTTTACTGGTGGCTGCGCAGGGCGCAGTAAAACTCGAAGGACAGATCGTGTGTTGCGCCGAATGTTGGGCAGAAGCCGATCGCGACAAAGTTGAATACGGCACCGCCGAGAACTTGCTCAAGGCTAAATCGTGTGTTGAGGGAGGTGACCCTACGTTGCTTGCCGTTCGCGAGGGCGACAAGTTCAAACTCTACCAACTCGCAACGGCCAAGTTTCGTTTGCCGGGAAAGAACTGGCTTGAGTTTGTGGGTAAACGCGTAGCGGTGACTGGCGCAATACAAACTAAGAAAGATGCGAAGATCATCCGCGTCGATACACTAGAAGTCTTGGCGCCAAGTCTGGCAGAGCGTGAAGCCGCCGGCGTCGTTGGCAAGGGAATTGACTTTAGGCTCAAAGACTTATCCGGCGTCGAACAAAGTCTGAGTTCTCTTAAAGGCCGCATCGTTATCTTAAATTTTTGGGCAACGTACTGTATTCCCTGCCGGAAAGAAATGCCTGACCTTGCCGCGATTCAGAACGATTACGCTGCACTGGGTGTGCAAGTCATTGGAGCATCGGCTGATGATGCGGCAGATAGCACCAAAGTTTTGCAGTTCGTTAAGGAGACTAAGATTAACTTCCCAGTCTGGCTGGGAGCGACCACGGCCGACATGATGCGATTCGGACTTGGCTCGGCTTTGCCGGGAACTGTAGTTATCGGCAAGGACGGAAGAATCGCTAAAGTCATTTCAGGCGTCGTCAATCAAGCTGATTTGAAAAAGCAGATCGAATCTATGCTGGCTTCAACCGTAATGACAGGCAATTCCTCAAAGGAGAGAGGAGAGGTGGCTTCAGCGAAGAACCGTCCGGCTGAAGTATCCTCGGTTCCTAGTTGACCCCTTTGACCAGGCGAGGGCCGCGCCGTGAGCGGGGCAGGAGAAAATGATTACAAGTGGACGTATGGCGTGCGCGTCATCTCGAATCAAATAGACCGCGCGAAATGGCGTAACACGTTAACCTACAGATTTCATCCGAGACTGACCGCTGGAGTGGAGTATAACCCGCTAGCTAAAAAGGTCAGTCCGATCGCGAACTTCGTGGCAATGACGGAAACGCATCAGCGCCCGGCACTGATCTTCGGTACAAGCTCTGACCGTATTGGCACGCCGTCCGGGCAATCGTTCTATGCTACGTTCAGTAAAAGTCTGAAACATCACACAGGCTTGCCGATTGCGCCGTACGTAGGAGTCGCCTATGGAACATACGAGGATCGCGCGCGCATTATCGGCGGATTGAATATCACCGTTGATGAGCACTGGAGTTCCACGATTCTTTTCGACGGCGTGCGTGTTCATCCGCTGGTGAACTATACGAAAGGGCGACACCAGTTTGGAGTAATCTTCGAGCGAGGCCGTCATCCTGGCGCGAGTTACAGCATTTCGTTTTAGGGAAGTCTCGATGAGCACTGACGTCCTCCTTCCGGAATCGAAACGGGCGGCAGCCGTGAGGCGCGGTCGCGATCTTGAATACTTCACCGTCAGTTTACATATGCGATCTGCTGCACTAATAGTTTCGATTCTTCTCGTGTTCGGCAACGCGGTGGCTCAGACGGCTGACGCGCCGGAGTTTTCTCTGCGCACGATGGATGGGCGAACAGTGAGAGAGCAAGATCTTAAGGACGATATCGTGGTGCTTGATTTTTGGGCGACCTGGTGCGTGCAATGTGTGGAGGAGATACCTGGCTTCAACAAAATTCAGAAGAAGTATGGCTCGCGTGGCGTGAAGGTATTGGGACTTGCTGTGCAGTCTGGTTGGGAGCGAGACGTTAAGCGGTTTGTTAGCAGGTATAGGATGCGATACACAATTCTCATCGGCAACGATGACACGGTCGCCGATTTTGGCGTGATTGCTTTTCCGACTACTTATGTCATTGGACCAGGCTGGAAGATATACTACTCAGGGAGTCAGGCTGAGAAAATGGCTGGAATCGAGCAAGACATTGAAGCCTTACTTAGAGCCGGAAAGCTGGAAAACTGAGGAAGGAGCGCGGGGATGCCAAATATCAAGAGTGGTAGACGTTTAGTATCACTGGTCATCTGCTCAATACTTGTCTTCGCTGCAAACAGCATGGCCGCGCAGCCCAAAGGCAAGCTCACAACATCTGACAAGAAAGTCATCGACTTTCTTGTCAATGACTGGGGTAAGGATTACAGCGTGACCAGCGTCGATATTGCGATGGATGCGGTCGGAGTTAAGCAATCGGAGGAGACGCGCTTTCGGATTGGGAGCTACATCAAGGCGCATCCGGAACTTCACGAGGTAATTCGCCGCTGGGGATGGGTCACGCTTGTGCTAACCCCGGATGAGAAACTGATAGCCCGCGTTTTAATCAATACCGAGCGCGAAGGAAAACCCAACCCAAGCGTTAGCGAGATTGCCAAAGCGGTAGGCACCGGTGAAGGACAAACGAACAGCGGCCTGGCGATGCTCGAACGTTACGAAATCATCAAGAGGGATAACGCGGCTGGCGGCCCGAGCTACACGGTTGTGCCGCGTTATCTCAAGTGGGAGCCTCGCCTGGACTTTCTCTTTCACACGGTAACGCTGGAACGGGGTCGCCGCTTCAACACAAATTGAGCGGTCGATTTTATGCTGCTGGTCAGCGGCAAACTCGCAAATGAAAAAATCACCATCGATGATTCCTCTCCTGAGGGTACGGCCCGCATCCACGTGGAGTTCGACAAAGGGAAGTTGGTCAAAGCGGACCCCGATTCAACTATCCTCTTTATGGGAGGTGGTTGAGGGGTGATTAATCTCTTCAGGTCTGAAGAGGCATTGGAAAAGTGGTTGGAACGCTACCCCGAACTCAAGGATAAACCGCGCGGGACAATAAATCAGGCGCTGGAAGAAATTAGGAAGCGAGGGAAGACTTGAAAAGGTGCTGGGAAGAGTCGGCCAAACGATGGCATAAGCGCTCTGCCTCCAGTTAGCCTTCCCTACTTGCGTACAGGGAGAGTGTGCCGAACAAAGTCATGTAACTCGCTGACTCATGAACTTCAACAAACCCGACGGAGCGTATCAACTCGGGCATCAATCCGTTTACATTGTCGGCAGTATCAACGCATCTATCGCCTGAACGTCGTCATCATTTTCGGCGGTGGCGTTAGCCATGCGCAGCGAGGGAACGCCCGATGAGTGGACGACGTCAATAACATTCCTCTCCCAAGTGCAGACACAAAACAAAAACGATGCCAGGAAAGAGCACTTTAGAGATCGATGGGACGGAAGGCTTGCGGCCAGTCGCAGTCTCTGCTTCGCGCACTGTGTCTTTTTCAGAGGCCTTTCGTTTCTGGGTTAAGCTCGGATTCATCTCCTTCGGCGGACCCGCCGGGCAGATTGCGATTATGCACCGGGAGCTCGTCGAGCGCCGCCGATGGCTCTCCGAAGAGAGGTTTTTGCACGCGTTGAATTACTGCATGTTGCTGCCGGGACCCGAAGCGCAGCAGCTTGCCATCTACATCGGCTGGTTACTGCATCGCAGTCTAGGCGGGATTGTTGCAGGCGCGTTCTTTGTAATTCCCTCAGTCTTCATCCTGCTGGTGCTCTCTTATATTTACGCGAATTATGGTAACGTCCAATTAGTGGTAGGGGTGCTGTCAGGGTTTAAGCCCGTCGTCGTTGCCGTCGTCGTCGAAGCGGTGTTGAAATTTGGCGGCCGCGCACTTAAGAGGCAGGTTCACTTTGTGATTGCAGCCCTTGCATTTACGTCCATCTATTTTTTACACATTCCTTTTCCGTTGATTGTCCTGTTTGCGGCGCTGGTTGGTTTAGCAGGGATAAAGTATCTCCCGAAACTTTTTTCTGAATCACGGAAGGGGAAAGAGTCTGTCGGAAGAGCAGAGCGCGAGGGAAACGCAATGGAGCAGTCGCTGGTGCTCGATGACGATGCGCCGCTGCCGGAGCACACACTACCCAGTCGAACTCGTTCCCTGCGCGTATTAACTTTGGGACTTGCCCTTTGGGCATTTCCGCTTTTGGCACTTGCCTTATGGCGAGGTGGGGACAGTCTTCATGTGCAGGAGTATCGCTTCTTCACTCAAGCGGCACTAGTTACTTTCGGTGGAGCCTACGCAGTACTCGCCTACGTCACGCAAGCAGCCGTAGGCTCCTATGGATGGCTCACGCATGCCCAGGCGGTCGATGGACTCGCACTCGCTGAGACCACGCCGGGACCGCTCATCATGGTATTGCAATTCATTGGCTTCATCTCTGCCTGGAACAACCCGCAAGGTCTAACACCGACCGCCAGCGCGATCACAGGGGCGCTGGTCACCACATATGTAACTTTTTTGCCCAGCTTCTTGTTCGTCTTCCTTGGCGCTCCATACATTGAGAAACTTCGAGGTAATGAGAATTGGACCGGCGCGCTTACCGGCGTGACGGCAGCCGTAGTCGGCGTCATCCTGAATCTTGCGATCGTCTTCGGCACGGCGGTCGTCCTCCCACAAGGCATTTCAGGCGGGGTGAAGTGGTTTGCCGCTCTGATCAGCGCGCTGGCGTTTCTGGCGCTCTACAAATTCAAAGCAAACGTAGTCTGGGTGGTCATTGCTGGCGGAATAATCGGCCTCGCAAGAACACTGATCTTCGAAGCAGAGGTGCAATAGGATTTGCGCCAACAAGTGGTAAGCGTGGAATTTACGCCTTTTCCGGA
>JAIVJP010000447.1 GCA_020199975.1 Acidobacteriota bacterium | reverse complement strand
ATCGTTACGTCTGGGACGGGCACGCGCAAGCAGCAAGCATCAACCCGTACGGGCTGCTGGTTCTCTGGTGCAACGGTAAAGACATTGACGAGCGTAACAACTCCGCAATCTTTTGAGATTGTAGTCATCGAATTCTCTCCCTCTGTAGTTTTCAAGCTTGAAGTGCCGGGCTTTTTAAGGTGTTAAGGTAGATTGAGTTCCTCACAAAGAGGAACTGTGGCATAGCCTATATTGAAATTGAACACAAAGGGGCATATTTCAATGACCACTCCATTCGCACCTAAAACAGCCAAGGGCTCAGTCCTACGTTTAGCTAGAGCACCGAAGCTCTTGTGTCTGCTCTTCGCCCTGACGGGTGTTGCCGTCGCCTCGCCGCGAACGATGCGTCTTGATTACTACCACACCGGCAACGCTACACAAGAATTCTTTAGCCTCGACAAGCTCGTAGTCGAACCCCTATCCTGGCCTGGTAACCCGCGCCAGTTCGTAGATCACACCAATCTCGGGAAATATTTGTTCGAAGTAATCGATCGCAACACGAACCGTGTTATTTATTCGCGCGGCTTCGCCTCGATTTACGGCGAGTGGGAGACCACCGACGAGGCAAAGAAGGCGAACCGAACTTTTCATGAGTCGCTCAGATTTCCGGCACCCGACAAGCCTGTCCAGGTGGTGTTGAAAAAACGAGACGCGAACAATGCGTTCCGGGAAATTTGGTCCGTTACAATCGATCCTGAAGATATCTTTATCGATCGTTCTAAACATATGCCAACTGGGCAATTGATCGAGCTGGAGAAGAACGGTGATCCGGCCGACAAGGTTGATTTCCTGATCCTCGGGGACGGTTACCAATCCTCGGAACTGAAGAAGTTTGAGCGGGACGCCCGAAGGTTGCTGGACGTTTTGTTTACCACCTCACCCTTTAAAGAACGGCGGAAGGATTTTAATGTCTGGGCTATATGCCCGCCATCAGCCGAGTCAGGGATTTCGAGACCGTCCAGCAAGATCCACCGGCAGACACCCCTGGGGGCGACATACGACGCCTTTGGCTCAGAGCGCTACGTCCTGACCTTCGATAACCGCGCTTTTCGCGAAATTGCTTCGTTCGCTCCGTATGAATTCGTTGAGATTCTTGCCAATAATAGGACGTATGGCGGCGGTGGCATCTTTGGTCTCTATGGCACCGTGGCAGCGCAGAGCAATCAGGCGCCTTACGTGTTTGTTCATGAGTTCGGACATCACTTCGCCGGGCTGGCCGACGAGTACTACACTTCTCCAGTAGCCTATGCTCCCGCCACAGAACGCATCGAGCCGTGGGAACCCAACGCCACTGCGCTCCTTGATCCTAAGAATCTCAAGTGGAAGGATCTGGTCACACCCGGAACACCCATTCCCACGCCCTGGAACAAGGAGGAATTTGAAAAATACTCTCGCGAATACCAGAAACGAAGAGGCTTGATACGCAGTGAAGGACGCCCGGAAGAGGTGATGGAAGCGCTATTTCTGGAAGTGGCCCAGTTTGAGCGGGCTCTCTTCGCCAGCGAGAAGTATTTCGGCAAGGTCGGCGCCTTTGAAGGTGCTATGTATGAGGCGAAAAGCTATTACCGGCCGGAAGTAGACTGCATTATGTTTACTCGCACTACCTCATTTTGTGCCGTTTGTCGTCGAGCCATCGAACGAGTGATCAATCTATACACAGAGCGTTCATAGCAAGGACCTTGAAGCAAATGGACCAGGACAGCGAACTGAGGGGACTGCTGCAGAAGCTTCTCGATTGGGAGGATGCTCACGTAAGTTTTGACTCAGCAGTTGATGGCGTGCCTCCGGAGGTTCGGGGCGTTCAGCCTGAGAGGTTACCTCATTCGCCCTGGCAACTCCTGGAACATATACGAATCTGCCAGCGGGACATTCTTGATTTCTGCCGCGATCCTGGTTACAAGGAGCCGAAATTCGAAGACTACTGGCCAAGCACTCCCGTGCCGCCCGCAGAGGACGCGTGGGAGAAAAGCATCGCCAGTTTTCGGGCTGACCGCGAGCATCTTAAGAAGCTTGCGACAAATCGCAGCATCGATCTTTTTGCGCCCATACCGCATGGCAGTGGCCAGACCTACCTGCGCGAGCTGCTACTTGTTGCCGATCACAATGCGTATCATGTGGGGCAGTTGGTTGCGGTTAGGCGGTTGCTGGGCAACTGGAAATCGTAGCTGAGAGTCTTGCGGAAACTTTTTCAGAAACACCCACAGGATATCAGACCCTATCTTAGGACCAGTTTGATTTTCCGCGGTAGCTCAATTGTCCAGATGCTGTCAGAAAAATTAAAACAACTCAAACTTGACTGTCAGATACTTCTTGGGGTTTTGCCGGAAGTCGTAGATCAGCTTCACACCTTCAGATGAGAGCTGGTTGACGTTTGAATAGAGTGCGTCGTCAGTTAGCAGTTTTCCAAAAGTACCTTCACCTCGCTGAGCAGCCGCCACCACGTTGTCAATTCTTTCCGCGGTAATATTGAAGCGAGCGATTGCCGCTCGAGCGTCGTTATAGATCTGCTCATCCTTAATCAGCTTGCCAATGGTGCCACGGCCGGCATTGACGTCAGCAATCATGATATCGATTTGACGAACGGAGCGATCAAGACGATCCGCTGTGCGATTGATGCGATTGTAAAGCTCGTCGTCAGTTAATAACTTGCCTGCGGTGCCGCGTCCGGCGCGCAGATCTCCAGCGATTCTGCTTAGCTGCAGGGTGATTTCGTTGGCGTTGTTGTAGAG
>JAIVJP010000446.1 GCA_020199975.1 Acidobacteriota bacterium | reverse complement strand
GGTGATGAGAGCGCCCTAACATAGGACGCACGGGAAAGTCCAATTGTTCGCTCGTTAGATAATCAGCGTATGGCCATAACATTGCGAGAATATTGCACGTTCCGCAGGGGTGCACACGGTTTGGAAAGATCGATACTACTCGTTGCGCGATTGAAGAATCGCTTTCAGACAACTCGCGTCTTCCACCTTCCACGACGAAAGACTAAGGCGCTGACGACCGCCAGACTGGAAAAAGCAATCATGATTGCCAGAAACACTCCGCGGGGACCGAGACCAAGAATAATCGCTAGAGTGTAGGCCAGCGGCAGCTCCCACAACCAGAATACAAATAGATTAATAATCGTCGGTGTCCAGGTGTCGCCCGCGCCGTTGAATGACTGGGTAAGCACCATGCCGTAGGCGTAAAAAAGAAATCCGTAGGCAACGATGCGCAGACAATCCACGCCGTACGGTACGACGTTTGGATCCTCGGTAAACAGGCCAATGATCGGCCGCGCGAACAGCACAAACACAAGTCCAACGAGGCCCAGACAAATCATGTTGTAGAAACCGGCCCTCCAGACCGCCTGCTCAGCGCGCTCCGGCTTCTTTGCCCCCAGCGCCTGACCCACCATCGTCGCAGCGGCGTTCGCCATCCCCCAGGAAGGCAAAAGCGCAAAGATGATTACCCGAATGCCGATTGTGTAGCCAGCCAGGGCTTCGCTGCCAAATCTCGAGATTGTAAAAACCAAACCAATCCAGCTCGCCATTCCGATGAATACCTGGAACGCGGCAGTGGCTGAGAGGCGTATCAAACGCGCCATGATTGCCGGTTCCAGTCTTACCAGGCGCCAGGTGATGTCAAACCGCCCGCCCGACCGGATCAAGCGGCTGAACGCATAGAGCACACCCGTGCCTCGTCCGATGTTCGTCGCTACGGCTGCTCCCGTCACTCCCAGTTCCGGGAAAGGGCCCAGACCAAAGATAAAACAAGGTCCCAGTAGAATATTGATAATGTTCGCAAGCCAGAGCACGCGCATCGCGATAGCTGCGTCACCAGCGCCGCGAAAGATGGCGTTGATCAAAAAGAGCAATAAGATGGTGGCATTCCCCGCGAACATGACTTTAGTAAAGCTGGATCCGTGTTCCAGGACCCACGGGGAGCCGCCCATCGCTGCCAGAAGTCTGTCCGCGAAAGACACGCCGATGAGGGCGACTACAACCGAAACAATGAGACCCAACCCGATCGCTTGCACGGCAGCACGCGCCGCTCCCTCCGGATTGCGCTCTCCAATGCGCCGGGCCACCATCGCGGTAGCCCCCACACCCAAACCAATCGCCACGGCATACATCAGTGTCAACATCGACTCGGTCAGACCGACTGTGGCAACTGCATCAGCGCCGAGATGAGCCACCCAAAAGATATCGACAACCGCAAAGACGCTCTCCATGAGCATCTCCAGCACCATCGGAATCGCGAGCAGGATAATGGAGCGGCCGATAGGCCCTTTGGTGTAGTCGCGGTGTGTACCCCGCAACGACTCGCGGATAGCATCCCATAAACCCTGCGGCTCAGATGTCGCGGTTTCCTGGGCGTGGTCTACCGGGCCGGCCTCTGCCTTTTGTGCGGCGGGACTGTCTTCCAGAGTGTCTAGCATGGATTTAAGTTCAGTCTCTTACGCCTCTAAACTCTACGCCAAGCCTCGCTAAAAAGTCTTATTCACTGTCGATGGCCCATCTGTTTTTTTTTGCCTTCGTTTGTTGACGCAGATTGAGTTGCTCACTAGAATGCGTCGTATAGACTTGACTGTTGCGCGTGGGTACCAACGTGCGACATCGGGTTAAAACAACGGCGCAATGTTTCAGGGCGATCCCCTCTTACAGTGCGCTGTTTGTTTAATGCCATTCGTCTTAACCCAACTCTTTCGTTGATTTAGCCTCGAGATCCTGTAAATCAGCATCTGTCCCCACCAGAATCCGGCTGTAAACCAACCTCTCTCAGAACGCCGAAAACGAGTTTCACTTTGGCTTTAGATCATCATTGCTAGCTGGACCAAAGGTGAGGTGAGGAAGCTTTGTAGAAGCATCGTTATCAAGTAATGAGTGAATATAAAACAAGTAGCGAGTGATTTATTCACTTAGCGATTTAGGAGCTGTTCGTCCGAAGTCGTCCTCCAAACGTATGATGTCGTCTTCACCAAGATAAGCGCCACGCTGGACTTCAATGAAAAGAAGGGTCTCCTCGCCGGGATTTTCCACCCGGTGTGCGGCGCCAATAGCAATGTCGATGGACTGGCCCGGGCGAACAAAAATCTCATCATCGTCAAGTGTTACTTTCGCTGTTCCCTGCACCACTACCCAGTGCTCCGCTCTCTGCGAGTGCTTCTGATAACTCAATCGTTTGCCAGGCAAGACTTCAATTCGCTTGACCTTGAAGTCTTTTCCCTCATCGAGCACCGTGAAAGTGCCCCAGGGGCGCCGGTCAAACCGAGCGGGTGTTTCCAACTCTTCGTTCATTTGTGCACCACCTATAGACGCGCTGCCATAGTGCGCCACCATTTAATTTTCTCGCAACGTACCGACGAACGCACCCGGCGTCAAGTGGTTTTTATTTAACTCGGTCTAATAGAACGGCTAAGAAGTAGCGAATGAAGTTGGGCGGAATGGCGCCGGTGGCAAGTTTTGCGGGAGGGCTGTCTCTCGCAAAACTCTTTGGTTTGGTAATAACCGCGTGTGCTATAATTTCCGCCGTCGAAAACCCAATCAGTTCGGGTTGATGTTCTCGCTTAAAGGTCGAGAACCACAACCCTCCGCACTCTAGAGCTTGATTCTCTAGTTTTAGTCCTAATCTTAAAACGTTAAGCGACCGGGATCAAAACCTTCGATGCGTCGGGTACACTATTCTAACAACGGGGACCGGGAAGATACGGTGCTGATAGTCAACGACATACCCGAACAGTTGGGGTTGATGGATAGCCTGCTGCGTAAAGCAGGCTATGAAGTAATCACCGCGAGCGACGGCCAAGAGGCGTTCGATATCGCTAAGGACAAACTCCCGGATGTCGTAGTTAGCGACGTCTCCCTGCCTCGGGTTAATGGAATAGAGTTTTGCCGGCTTATGCGACAGGACTCGGTACTGCGTTCCACCCCGATCCTCCTGGTTAGCGCCCATCGACGGGACCCCGAAAGTGTTATTGAGGGACTTGAATCTGGAGCCGACGACTACCTTGAATTGCCTTTTGACTCAACGCGACTAATTGTGAAGGTCTCCAGATTACTGGAACGTTCAAAACTTGAAGCCAATTATCGTGATCTAGTCGAGCAAGCCAGTGACATTATTTTCACGCAGGACCCGGAAGGTGCTTTGACGGGAATTAACGCGGCAGGGGCTCACTTTCTTGGCGTGGAGCCCGAAGAACTCCTGGGTATGCGCTTCACTGACGCATTTAAGATCAAACCTCAAGACTCCGTACTTACGGAGACTTTTAAGCAGCTTGAGCCACGCGACAATCTCCAATTCCGGACCGAAGACGCCAACGGTCGACAGCGCTGGCTCGAAATCGTCACCTCTCCGACCAGGGATAGACAAGGCGACACAATAGGTCTTCGCGGCGTGGCTCGCGATATCACGGTCCTGAAGCAGATCGAGCTTGCCCTTCGCGATTCTGACGAGCGTTACTGGCTGTTGTTTGAATCTACTCCGCAGCCCATGTTCGTTTACGACGAAGAGACTCTTACGTTTCTTGCCGTAAACGAAGCCGCCATTCGCTCCTATGGATACGATCGTGAGGAGTTTCTGTCGATGACTGTCGAAGACATTCGCTCCATCGAGGAGACCCCGGCCCTCATGATCAAAACTACAACTGGCATTGATGAACCGCTTATCTCAAGCCCCTGGCGCCACCGTCGGAAAGACAACAGCATCATCTACGTTGAGATTAGTTGAGATGACCTCACATCCTGTTGCCTTCAAGGGAATCAGGGCGCGGCTAGTAATCGCTAACGACGTCAGCGATCGGAAACTACTTGATGAGAAGCAGCTAAGTTTGCACGCTACCCTTCGACAGTCTGCGATGGAATGGCGTCAAACCTTTAACGCCATCGATTTTCCTGTATTGATCGTCGACTTAGAGGGCCATATTAAGCGGCTAAACCAGGCGGCAGAGGAAATCGTGGGATGGGACGCGGAAGAGGTTGCCGGCCGCGACCTTGCTGACCTGGAGAACAGTCAGCCGTGGAAGAAGGCTTCAGAACTCATTAAAAGTATTTGTGACAACGGCGGTTCGAGTGCGGCTGAAGTTAAAGACGAGACCACGGGAAAAACGTGGGCAATAACTCTGTATCTGATTCAGGAATTCGGCTCAGTTGGGGAACGAGCGATCCTCATCGCCCAGGATATTACAAAGAGAACCGAACTAGAGGCCTCGCTGCGTCAGGGCGAAATGATGTCTTTGCTCGGGTCTCTGGTGGCCGGCGTCGCGCACGAGGTTAGGAATCCGTTGTTCGGCATTTCTTCAATCCTGGACGCCTTCGAGACCCGCTTTAGCGACCGGACGGAGTATCTCAGGTACACAGACGTGCTGCGGGACGAGGTGGGACGGCTCACAGTTCTCATGGAAGAACTACTTGAGTATGGCAAGCCGTTCAAGGGCGATTTCTATAAATTGTCGGTCGACGAGGTCATAACCAAGTCGCTGCGCTCTTGCTTGCCGGCCGCCGAGGTTGCTCAAGTAGGCCTGGTGAATAATATTAAGGATCCGCTGCCGAAGTTGATGGTTGATCGCAGGAGGTTGTCAAAAGTCTTTGTAAACCTGATTGAAAACGCTATCCAGCATTCGCCGTCAGGAGCCACCGTGAGTGTTGAAGCTTGCGAAGTTCACGAAGCTCAGCAGGGTTGGGTCGACTGCTCTGTGAAGGATTGCGGTCCGGGCATTTTGGATGAAGACAAGGCGAAGATTTTCGAACCCTTCTTTTCAAAGCGCCGGGGCGGTACGGGGCTTGGGCTCGCCATAGCAGAGAGAATCATGGGCGAGCATGGCGGCAAGCTGATCGCCGGCAACAACCCCGTAGCCGGCGCCTGTATGACGGCGAGATTCCCGCTGCCGCCCGAGGAGGAGATGGTGGATGCCTAGAAATCGGATACTGATTGTGGATGACGAGTCTGGGTTGCGCTTCGGCATAAGAGACTTTCTTGAGCTTCAGGGCTATGAGATTGACGAAGCCGAAAGTTGCCGGGAAGCGCAGGAACTTTTTAGAACATCGCGTCCCGATATTGTCATTGCCGACCATTAAAGAGGGGGCGGAGCAGTTTCTAACTAAGCCGCTGGAGTTGCCGGCACTCATGGTTATTCTTAAGCGCCTGCTGGAGAATCAGCGGAACCGCCATAAACAACTCGCCAGCAGATCCCGCCAGGTGCGACACACGGTTGATCCGTTTATCGGAGTAAGCCCAAGCATTCGCGCTTTGGCAGAGCAGGCAAAGCGAGTCTTGGCGACCGAAAGCCCAGTTCTAATTCTTGGTGAGACGGGCACCGGCAAAGGTGTGCTCGCACGATGGCTGCACGATAACAGTCCGCGAGCCGAAGAAGCTTTTGTAGATTTAAACTGCGCAGGTTTGTCGCGGGAGCTGCTGGAAACCGAACTTTTTGGTCACGAGAAAGGCGCGTTTACCAGCGCCACCGCGTCCAAACAGGGTTTGTTTGAGGTGGCTCATCGGGGAACGATCTTCCTCGACGAGATTGGCGATGTTGATCTTCAGATTCAGCCGAAGCTGCTTAAGGTGCTGGAAGACAAGCGCTTTCGCAGAGTAGGAGACGTCAGAGACAGGCAGGTGGATGTCCGCCTGATTGCCGCTACTCATCAGGATATTGGACAACTGGTGCGCGAGAAAACCTTCAGAGATGATCTCTACTTTCGCGTTAGCACAATACCGCTGGCCTTTCCTTCATTGCGAGAGCGCATCGAAGATATCCCGATCATGGCCCACTATCTTCTCGATAAGCTGGCTACCGATCTCGGCCGGGGCGAGATTCAGCTCGAGCCGGATTCAATCAAAGCATTGCAGGCATACTCATGGCCTGGAAATGTGAGGGAACTCCGTAACGTAATCGAACGTGCGGTACTGCTAAGTGAACAAAAAAATATCCGGTTGCAGGACCTCCACTTCGACGGCCACACGAGGCGCCGGGCCTCATACCTCGACTCGACTTTGACTCTCAACGAGCTAGAGAAGCAGCACATTGAGAGAGTCTTGCACGAGGAAGAGG
>JAIVJP010000445.1 GCA_020199975.1 Acidobacteriota bacterium | reverse complement strand
AACAGCAACGCTACTGCGCGCAGGAGTCGTCCTTTTCGTAACTTGCCAATGTTCCAGCCTGACTTATGAGAGAGGTTTACCCTGTATACTTGTAGCATATCCGCAGTTGGACGATCAAAAAGGAGAATCAGGTCCAGGCTTCATATCATCACGCCCATTGATTTTGTCGAGGGCGTAAAACGTTCCGGTACAGGAACCGATGAAGAGTAAATCGCTCGCAACTGCGGGACTCGTGTGAATTCAACCACCGCTTCCAAACTTCCAAAGCTGTTGACCCTTACTTTCATTCGTATGCGTAGATGGTTCCTTCCTGTACGCCGGCGAACAACATATTGCCTGAACTGCCTATACTCCTGATGCATCCCTTCAAGCTGAGATTCCATTGCTGCTCACCGTCCGAAGCTCGGAAAGCAGCCATCCCACCGCGACAGTTCCCGGCTACGACGAACTCTTTCCATAGATGAGGGCGCTCGGAGGCCCAGTCAGGCGATGATCTCTCCTTCCACCGCACGCCGGCCAACTTAGAATCTACAGAGATAATGTAACCCACCCGTTCCGAAGCGTTCTCCAAAAACACGAACAGCGAATCGCTGGCAAATGACAGCCTTCCCACGGGTTTTGCTTCAGTAGCTAGCTCGGATATGACCGTACCGGTCTCCGCGTTCAGGCGATAAAGGCGTTGGTCGTTTGTGCCGACATAAATGGTCTTGTCCCTCAGCGCCAGCGCCGTCGAAGGAGCTGCCGCGAGCTTGCGCTTCCAGCTCACCCGACCGGACGAGGCATCAAGCGAATAGATGACTCCGTCTAGGCCGACAATGAACAGGCGATTTTTGTCTGTAACCGGTGCCTTGGGCATGTCACAGTCCTTATTAGGTGCGCCAGTAGAAAAACTCCAGTTCAAGCCTCCAGTCTGAAGATCTACGGAAGACCACTTGTCCTGAAAACTGCCGAAGTACACATTTGAATTGAGTTGAACGATGTCTGTAGGGACGCTAGTCGAGCGGTGCTTCCAGCGCACTTTTCCACTGTCTCGCTCGAAAGCGTAAACGTGTCCTACACCATCCGGGTCACAGGAATTATCGGTGCCGATGAGGATCAGGTCATTTGTCACTAACGGGTCGCCGTGGAAGCTCTGCTGCTTCCCGTCCTTGCGGATGTCATAGCTCCAGTGCACCCGACCCGTGGTCTTGTTGATAGCGTAAAAGCTGCCCGCACAAGAACCGATGTAAAGTGAATCCCCCGCGACCGTGGGGGTCGAGAACACTCAACCGCCGGTCTCATACTTCCAGCGAAGTTCTGGTCCAGCCGCAGCGGAAGCTTTTGCCTCCTTCGTATCAGAGGTCTGAGCGCAGCTCAGCGACGCCATCGCCACTAAAACGATGGTTGAAATGACATCTCGTGCCTTTGAGGTGCTTGAGCCACCTGACCCAATGCTATCGAGGTACACGCGACTGTTAGTGCGAATGCGCAAAGGATGTGCTTCATAGTTTTTGACTCCCCGCGATGGAAATTGAGTAAATGTATACTATTATCACATTCCAAGTTTGTCGATCTAAGAACCGTCCTTTCCCGTTACGATGATCGCCTGCGCAGGAAAACTCATCTGGTTGTTGGGGAAAAACTCTCGCGCGGCTTTCTGCACCTCGTGCGCGATCTTGACTTTCTCCTGTGCAGAGAGTTTCTTAATTCTAGCGCGCAGTGTCCCTGACGTTTCAGAGCGCAGCGCCCAGAACTCTTCTGGCGAGATCCGCGCTTGGATGTGGAAACTGAGCAGCCGCTCATGAACCTCTATCGCTCCAGCTTGCCTGAGCACGCCCGTCAGTGCGCCGGGCTCAGCGAAGCGAAACGCACCGGGCGCACCGGGGTCGACCGGAGGCGTTTCGACGCAGCGAGAAACGGCATCGGTGACAACATAGGAAAACGGGTTGAGGTCGCTTCTGTGCCAGACGGCCACCGACAACCGGCCACTCGACTTCGTAACGCGCAACATTTCGCGCATCGCAGCCAGCGGATCGGGAAAGAACATCACTCCGAGTCGGCTCACTACCGCGTCGAAGGAATTGTCTTCGAACGGAAGTGAATCGGCGCCGCATTGGCGAAATTCAATGTTCGTTAGTCCGCGTCGACGCGCCTCGCTCTTTGCTGCGCTGACCATGTCCGCAACGGCGTCAGTGCATGTGACCGAACCAGAAGGCCCGACAACTTCCGCTATCGTAAGCGAAGGCTCGCCCGGGCCCGCCGCCACGTCGAGCACGGATTGACCCTCAACAATACCAGCCTCTTCAATAAGGGCGCGAGTTAAGGGCGCGAACATAGTGCGGATGGTCTGCGCATGTTTTTTCCAATGTGGCGCTGATTCGGTCCACTCTCGCAAAGTATCGTCTGCTTGAATGTGGCTCATTGCTCGGAAGATCCTTTCTATTGGCAGGCTTAAATCTCTTTCACCACCTGCCCCGGCTTCGAGCCTTCGGCAGCATCAGCATTGACAAGTTTGCTGACTTCAACAAGTGTGAACAGAGTCTCGCTTACCGCGGAACAGAAGGACAGCACGCTCTGACCAAGTTCAGAGCATTGCCCGGCACTATACCGGACCGTATTGTCTTATACAGCAACTAGTCGGACAATCAGTGCGCCAAGAAAAAGTAGGTAGAAAATAAAGAGGGGGGTAACCTTCTAAAAGTTCCGTCGAAAAAACTAGAAGGAGGGTACCCCGATGGAAGAAAACTTCCGAGCCAGCATGATGCCAGCGTATGAGGAGTTTATCAAGATTTTGAGTGCCAGTTTCGCGGAGAACAGCTCAGCGGGATGGAATCTTTGGCGGATGGAGATAGCGTTGCTCAAAGCGGTGAAGGCCATGGCGGTGCGGGCTTTGGTTTTGCTGATTGAGTTGACGCAGGGAACAGGCTATAGCGGAGCGCGGCGGAGGTGCAGTGGGTGTGAGGGGCCGATGAAGTTCGAGGGTTACCGGAAGCGGCAGTTGCTGAGCAGTTTCGGGTTGATTAACTATGAGCGGGCCTACTATTACTGTGGGGTCTGTCGGCAGGGCTGGATGCCGCTGGACGAGCAGCTGGAACTGAGCGGTCGGGCGGTGACGCCGCGGTTACAGCGGGTCATAGGTTATCTGGCCGGGCATCTATCGTTTGGGGTGGTGGCACAGACGCTGGAGGAACTGCAGCAAATTGAGGTCAATCGAGAAGTAGTACGTCAAGTGGCCGAAGCGAGTGGGGAGCAAGCACTGGCCTGGGAGCGGGTTGAGGAAGCAAGTTACCGGCAACGGGAGTTGCAGCCCGCCCGGCGCACACCCAAGACCTGGATTATCGAATGTGATGGCAAGCATGTAGGCTTTCAGGATGGACGTTGGCAGGAAGTAAAAGTGGGAGTGATCTATGAGTTGCAGTCGCGGGCCGAGAGCAGTCCCGGACGGCACGAGTTGTTGAAGCGCGAAATCGTGGCCCGGCGTTGTTCGGCAGCCGAGTTTGCGGGACCGTTTTGGAGCGCTATGCAGCGGGCGGGAGTGCAGGATGGCGACCGCATAGTGGCGGTGGCCGATGGGGCTGAAGCCATGGAGCAGATCTTTGCTTTGGTGGCGCCTGAGGCCACCCGAGTGCGTGACTTTTATCATGTGGCCGAAAAGATCCACGCCGTGGGTGAGGTGCGCTTTGGCGGTGGCAGCAAGGAGTGTCAGGCTTGGACCACCGCACAACTACACAAGCTGAGTGAGTCGCAATTGAGTGCCGTGCTTAAATCGATTGCCCATCTGAAATTGTCTACGGCCGAAGCCGTGCAGACCCGCCAGCAAGTCTTGCGTTACCTGACTAAGAATCGGTATGCCATGGATTACGCCCGTTATGAACAAGCGGGCTGGCCCCGTGGTAGCGGCGCGGTGGAGGGCGGTTGCCGCCTCATCGGCGCCCGCACTAACGGCTGCGGCCGACGCTGGGGCGAACCTGGTTGTGACGCTATTGTCGCTCTCCGCGTAGCCGTGCTCAACGCCCGCTTAGACCTGTTGCTGCCAAAACCAAAGTCCCGCTTACCACGGGCTGCTTGAGTTACCTACTTTTTCTTGGCGCACTGCAACCAACCACTCACATTGCAAGGCCGTAGGACCGCCCGTATAATTCACGGGGCGGTCCATGCGCCCGACGGAGTATTAGAGACCTATGCCC
>JAIVJP010000160.1 GCA_020199975.1 Acidobacteriota bacterium | reverse complement strand
TACACTCAGGGCGACTCAGATTTCAAAGGTCAATCGAGTTCGATGAGCGCCGCCGGGCCTGACGTCATTTACCTTCCCGGGTACTACGGCGACATCGCGCTTATCGCAAAACAAGCACGTCAACTGGGAATAACTCAACCGCTGCTGGGCGGCGACGGTTGGGACGCGCCAGAACTCTGGCAGCTTGCTGGCGATTCCATAAACGGCTCGTACATCTCAAATCACTATTCAGCCGACGATCCTGCGCCTGCGATTCAGAAGTTTGTGCACGACTACAAACTGCATTGGGGGAATCTCACGCCCGATGCGCATGCGGCTCTTGCCTATGATGCGATGAGATTTCTGGCTGAAGCCATCCAAAGGGCTGGCACGACCGAAGGGGAAAAACTGCGCGACGCGCTGGCGCAGACCAAGAATTTTTCAGGGGTAACCGGATTTATCAGTATGGATTCAGAGCGTAACGCTGTGAAACCTGCGGTGATTCTGAAGCTGCAGGATGGAAGGTATATCTACCAGGAAACGATCCAGCCGGAAGCTGCAGACAGTGCGGCGAAGCCTTCACCCACCGCCTCGCCCTCGCCAAAAAGATCTCGGAAGAAATGAACATCAATAATTCCCGGGGCGATGATGTCAATCCCCGAGGGGATGAATACGCCATCCCTGAAAGAGTCTGTCGGAAAAATCGGTTCAACGATTTCACCAAAAAAGCCTTGGCCCGCATTTGCGTTCTAACGAGTTTTTTTATTGCGTCAATGATTTTTGTATATTCATTTTTCGCGTTTTTCGATTTTTCCGACAGACTCTGAAGGGGCGCAGCAAGCGTCAGCGTTCAATCCCCTACGGTTTTGACATCTGCAATTATTCAACTCTTGCGAAGTTCTTTGCGCCCCTTCAGGGCGGGTTGCGTTTATTGACGTAACCCAGGGGCTGCGCGCAAAGCCGCTTACCCCTGGCTACCTTCTGCCGCGCCTCCGGCGCTGGTCGAATTAAGACCCTTTCAGCACTTGGCGTCCGACGTTCGATTTAGACTGAAGCAGCGATGGCCTGGTCGAAGATCTCAATCGCGACGTCGACATTTTCATTCGTCAGGATGAGCGGTGGCGACCAGCGAATCGTATTGGTGCCGGCGCCAAGAATAATCAGGCCCCGCTCGAAGCAAGCTGCCTCAATGCGATCCCTAAGCGCAGGCGCGGGTTTGTTTGACGTTCGATCTTCCACGAACTCGACGCCAATCATCAGGCCCATGCCGCGCACGTCACCAATGCAGTCATACTTTTTCTTTAATTTCTCAAGCTCGGACTTCAGGTAGTCGCCGACCTCAGCGCTGTTTCGAACCAAACCCCCTTCCAGCAGCTCGATGGTCTTAAGAGCGGCCGCAATGCACACAGGATTGCCGCCAAAGGTCGAAGCATGTGCGCCCGGTTTCCAATTCATCAAATCTGCGCGCGCGACACAGGCGCCAATGGGGAGGCCCGAGCCGATGCCTTTTGCAATGCAAACAATGTCAGGCTTTAGATCATAGTGGTCGCTGGCAAACATTTTTCCAGTTCTGCCCATCCCGCTTTGCACTTCATCGACAATCAGCAAAATCCCGTGCTGGTCACAGATCCTGCGCAAGCCTTCGAGGAAGTTACGGGGCGCCGGAACATAACCACCTTCGCCTTGCACTACTTCCACCACAATGCCGGCGACCTCTTCGGGCGGGGTTGTCGTTTTGAACAGACGCTCTTCAATCCAAGTGAGCGCGCCCTGACCAGCCCCACCATCACCGCAATCCCCTGCACTGAAGGGATTGCGAAACTCGTTGGGGTAAGGTACGTGAACAACGTCAAGAGCCTGACGTTTGAAACCGCGTCGCTGGGCCGCCTTTGAAGAAGTCAGCGAAAGCGAGCCGAGCGTCCGCCCGTGGAAGCTGTTGAAGAATGCGATGAACTTTTCGCGCCCAGTGGCGTGCATCGCCAACTTCAAAGCCGTTTCAACGGCTTCCGTACCGCTGTTGGCAAAGTGTGTTTTTGTAGGCGAGGGGACCGGAACTATCTCATCAAGCTTCTGGCCGAGTTGGGGCATGTGGCGATAATAGTAATCGGTGCCACACATGTGGATCAGCTCAGCGGCTTGTTTCTGGATCGCAGCCACGATCTCCGGATGACAATGTCCGGTTGAGCAGACGGCAACGCCTGCATTGCAATCGAGAAAAATGTTGCCATCAACGTCTTCAATCCAAACGCCCTGAGCACGCTCCGCAACCAGCTTGAAAGAAGGTCGCGGATAGGATGGGGTTACAAACTGCGCGTCTGCCTTGGTGATTTCTTGGCCTTTGGGTCCTGGAAGAGCTGTTTTGATCTCTGGGCGCTTCGATGGGGCCATAGTAGTGCTGGGCATAGGTTCTCTCCTTAGTAAGTCGATCGCTCTTTTACGAGCGGTGTAGCGGGAATGGCCCGAACTTTGAGGTTTCAGACCGTGGACCGAGACTTTGGCGTGAGTTAGCTAGTCGGCAAAGAGGTTCGCGCGAGATTCAAGTGGGCAAAGATGCAAAGGTTGTGGATTGAACATGATTAAACTGTAAAAGATTGCCCCGTGGCCCTATCGATTGTTGTCATAGTATCACTTACGCAAATGGCATTTCCAGCTAGGGGACGGCCCGTCGCAACCGCGAGCGGTAGAGGCTGTGTGAAAACTCCGGGTCTCAGCGCCAAAGGCGCGAAATGTAATAGCCTGGGTCATCGGCCCAGGAGGGACCAGTTGAAGCTTCTTCGCGCTGAAAGCGCGAAATTG
>JAIVJP010000159.1 GCA_020199975.1 Acidobacteriota bacterium | reverse complement strand
GACCAACAGCGACGTGCGGGCAGAACAGCGAATGTTTGCCACTCTGGATCCCACCTCGCGACGGCTGCGACTACCGCGGGAGCAGGAAGTGATTATTAACGATACCGTCGGTTTCATTCGCGATCTGCCGCCGGGCCTTCTTTCCGCCTTTCGCGCTACGCTGGAAGAAATCGGCGACAGTCGTCTACTTATCCACCTGGTGGACATTTCGAATCCGCGCTGGACCCAGCAGATACAATCGGTGGAAAGAATTCTGCAAGAACTTCAGGCTGCTCAAATTCCTTCAGTCCTGGCCTTGAATAAGGCGGACCTGGTTGACGCCGAAACGCTGCAGGCGATTTCACGGCAGCTGGCCCAAAACGGCGACCGAGAGGTCGTGGCAATCTCCGCCACCGATAAAGGCACCTTGCCGCCACTGCTCGAAAAGGTCGGACATATACTTTCGCAGGACCTGGGCCTGCCCGACGTTGAAAAAACGCTCCGGACCAACCGCGTTTCGCGAATCGCATAACTAAAATGGCACTTCGCCCTCGATTCACAACTCCGTTTAGCCGTGCGCGTGACCTGGCCTTGCAATATGCTTTGAGACCCTTCAAGGGCCTCAAACCGCGCACTCGTTTTCTAATTGGCTTCGGACTCCTGGTAGTTGTAACTGCACTCCTGCTGCTCAGCAATTACTCAACCGGCTCTTCAGAAGACTACCGGGAAGGAGAGGTCATAAGAGGCAACGTCGTCGCACGCGCTGACGTTAGCGGTGTTGACATAGTGGAAACCGAAAGACGTCGGAATGCGGCGCGGGAGACCACGCGTCCGGTTCTTAATTTTGATTCAACCCGTGGTCAAAGTTCCGCGCGCAGTTTTCGCGCTGCCTGGGAAGATCTAAAGAATCAGGCCGAGTCGAAAACGACAGGCAAGGCACTGAACTGGAGTGGCGACGGGGGACCGAGCGTCGCGAGAACGATTGTTTCCCGCAACTTCAATGAAGATGACTTGGGTCGATTGACCGCGCTCATTCGTGAGGTGGGCGATAAGTACATTTACGATGACGTTGAAGCTGATCGCTTGAATCAGGAGATTGTGCTGGTTGACGTTCGCAACCCTGAAGAGCAAATGATTGTGCCCGCACCGCGCACTCGCATGCACTCGCGCAACACAGCGCGTCAGGAACTCGAACTCAAGATACTCAATCTGCCGGGTTGGTCTCAGGAACAGCGATCCGCTCTGGTTGCCGCAATACTTCCTCTGGTGCGGCCAAATGTGCTGCTCGATCAAACAGCTACCGCCACGTCACGAGAAACAGCCGCCAATAAAATTCCGGCGGTGGCAATCTCGCTTAAACGAAATCAGGTGATTGCGCGCGAGGGAGACACGGTAACGCCGGCAATGCTGGCGCAGCTCGCTGCCATGAAGAACTCTGGGCATGCGGGCCGTCCCTGGCACAATTTGCTTGGCCTGGTGATGATCGTCTTCGCCGTTTATTGGGCCGTGTGGAAGTTCACCGAACACCGAAGCACGGCGTCAGTGTTGTCTCTATCGAAGATCCGGGCTTTTGCCCTCGTAGGTTCTGCCATCGTTGTTCAAACTGCCTTAATGCGAGTGGGCTTTACGCTCAGCGACAGCGTGGCGAACGGCATGAAGACTGCGCCTTTCAACGACGGTAACCTCTGGAGCTTTGCACTCCCTTTTGCGGCGGCTTCGCTGTTGGTTGTCATGCTGGTGGATACACAGCTGGCTTTTCTAACCGGCATCGTCACCGCGTTGTTTGCCGGCATGCTCGCGCCCACCGGGATACAACAGTCCCTGTATGCAATGATTTCGTGTGCCGCCGCCGTCTACGGGATTGGCAGATATCGCGAGCGGCAGTCCGTCACGCTAGCGGGTTTATTTGTAGGGGTCATTAACGCCGCTATGGCACTTGCGCTGATGGCCTACGCGGAACAAGCGTTCACCTTGAAGACTATTCTATTGGCGGCCGGTTGTGGATTTGTAGGCGGCTTGTTAACGGCGATTTTTGCTGCTGGCGGCTTGCCCATAAACGAATCTGTCTTCGGTATTCTGACAGACGTCAAGCTACTTGAACTCTCGAATGCTGACTTACCGGTGCTGGGCCAACTGGCGTTGCGTGCTCCGGGAACCAACCAACATTCGCACGCGGTGGGACAACTGGCGGAAGACGCCTGCCGCGCGGTGGGAGCCAATCCGCTGCTGGCTCGCATTGGAGCTCTCTATCACGACATTGGCAAGGTCGCCGCTCCGGAGTACTTTGTCGAAAATCAGCAGGGCGAGAACCCTCACGATCATATGCGGCCGTCGCAGAGTGCGCGCATTATCACCAGCCACGTCACGTATGGGATTAAGCTGGCAAAAGAAATCAATTTGCCGAAAAAGATAGCCGACTTTATACCCCAGCATCATGGCACGCGCACCTTGCACTTCTTTCTTCGCAAGGCTCAAAGTCAGGTGAAACCCGGTGAAGTAGTTGACGAGAAGGATTTTCGTTACCCGGGACCGAAGCCACAGTTTCAGGAGGCGGCGATAATGATGCTGGCGGATTCATGCGAGGCCGCGGCCCGGTCGTTAGCTCGTCCCGATCCGGAAAACATTCGTTCAATTGTAGTTAAGATTGTCGAAGCGGTAATCAGCGATGGACAACTCGATGAGTGTGATCTAACTCTGCAGGAGATAACCAGAATCCGCGAAGCTATTATCGGAGCCCTCACCGCTATCTATCATGCCCGCATCGACTATCCCGGCTTTAATCCTCCTAACGTCACTGGAC
>JAIVJP010000158.1 GCA_020199975.1 Acidobacteriota bacterium | reverse complement strand
CTTGCCGACGGTTCCCACCTGCCGGCCGGGCATCGAAGTGACAATGCGATTGACCGCGTCAATGTATTTCGCCGCCGCCAGCAACGCGTCGCGACGCTGGTTCATCGGCGTCGTGCCGGCGTGGTTGGCAAAGCCTTCGACCGTCACCTCCCACCAGAACACGCCGACGATGCCTTCGACCACGCCGATGTTGATCTTTTCCTGATGCAGGAGGCCGCCCTGTTCGATGTGTAGTTCGACATACCCCGCCAGGTCGCCTTTTTTGCGCACGGCGCTCGCGAGTTTGTCAGGATCGCCGCCAATGAACTTGATTCCTTCGCGTATTGTCTTCTTGCTGTTGGTGACAAGGTTGAGATCTTTTTCTGTAAGCCCTCTGGCGAGCGCGGTGCTGCCCATGGTTCCGCCTTCTTCGTTTTGAAAGAGGACGACTTCAAACGGATGCCGCAAGCGCACGTTGTTTTCCGCCAGCGTCTCGGCCACTTCGATTGCCCCCATCGAACCGACCTGTCCGTCGTAACTGCCGCCTGCGGGCACGGAGTCAATGTGCGAGCCGATCATCAAGGTCTTGAGCGCCGTGTCGCTTCCCGCGCGTCGCCCGACGATGTTGCCCGCGGCGTCAATCGAAACTTCCAGCTTCGCCCCGCGCATCAGCCTCATCGCGTACTGGCGGGCTTGCAGGTCGGCGTCGGAATAGGCGAGGCGATGTGTGCCGCCTTCCGGCGTTTTCCCAAACTGCGCAAGTTCTCTCAGGTGTGCGTTGACGCGTTCCCCATTGACGCGTAGTTGTGATGGCGCTTGCGGAATTATTGAGGTCAGCGCAGGAACGGCGAGCAATAGATTCAGATTGAATTCTCTACGATTCATAAGCGAGTCCTTTGTACCTTGACTGCTGGCTTCGAGTTGACGGCGATAATCTTCGGCATCAAAGTTACCGCGCGACCTGGCGATCAGGCTCTCTGCCCCGATTTGCCAAACTTCGTAGCCCCTGATTCGCACCGCGCGGCCTGTCCCACCCGGCCCGGTATTCGTCCCCGTCAGCGTCCAGTGATAAATGGCGCGGTCATCTTCCAGGCGGAGTGAAACCATCAATATCCCAAAGCAAAATGCGCGGAGTTTCGCCGGAAGCATCGAGTGATGCTTGATTGTCCATTTATTTCTTTGTTGCTCCATTCTGCTTGCAGTCGGCCGGAGCGGTCAAATACATTGAATGGCACTGGTGCAGTTGGTCGCGACGAGGAGTCATTCAGTCGCAGAAGTGAGTGCGGTGGCGACTGGATGGTGCCTGTAAACTTTTTGGAGCAGTGCGGTGGCAAGCGTAGCGCGACACCGCTTTGGATGCATCGAGCGAGAGGCGAATCCAAAGCGCCGTCGACGCTCCTCTCTGCCGGCGCACTGCATAACCCTGGTAAAAGCCTCACTCAATTACTGCCAATACATCTCCGGCGTTAACGGTAGAACCTACTTGCACATGAATTGAGATGACGTGACCGGTCTTCGGCGCCTTCATCTCGTTCTGCATTTTCATCGCTTCCACCACCAGGATGCCCGCACCAGCCTCGACTTCGGTGCCGGCCTCGACGAGTAGGCGCACGACTTTACCGGGCATGGGCGCCACGATTCGAGCGATTCCTTTGTCGTGTTCCCCTCCACTCTGGGCGCTGCGGAGACGCTTTGGATCGGTGAGCTTCACCGGGTAGCTGACGCCGCGCAAGCTTACTTCAATGTCGTCCGGATGGTTGTGGCTGTTCTCGACGCGGCAGCTGTAGACGGTGTTGCCGTCAATCAGCAAATATTCGCTGTCACCCAAATCACGAAGTTTCAGCTTATAGCGTCTACCATCAACCTCGGCTAAGACTACTGCCTCACGCCGTTGAATCGAGATCTGATGATCTTTGCCGGCCACTTCAGCTTTAAGCTTTATCACCGCCTGGTCCTTTGAGCCTCTGAGCCGGGTTGACGATAACGGCTCTCTGACGAATAAAAGCAGTACGGCCGGAAATCTTCCAGCGATTCTCTACCTCGCCCGCTGGTTGACGGTGGCGCGAGGCTTCCCTCTGTGTCTTCGAGTAGTGAATCGCACCGGCAATTAGAGCCAGGTCCCGGCGCCTTATTTCGATTTCTTCACCCTGAGTCGAAACAAAGCGACGCGCGGCCTCCCGTCGCTCGTTGAAACGGGCAATGAAACCAGTATCCAGTCGGCCGGCAATAAATTCCTCATCTCGGACGATCTCGCGGAAGAATGCCAAGGTCGTCTTAATCCCGCCTACCTGGTATTCGTCCAAAGCACGGCGCAACCGATCGATTGCTTCTGTTCTAGTGCGGCCCCAGGCAGCCAGCTTTGAAATCATTGGGTCGTAGTGGATGGTGACTTCTGTATTGCCGCGCACGCCGCTGTCCTCACGTATCCCGGGACCCGATGGGACCTGCAGGAAGCTTATTGTGCCGGGCGAAGGGAAGAAATTATTCTCAGGGTCTTCTGCATAGACGCGGCATTCGATTGCATGGCCCTCCGAACGGATTTCCTTCTGGCTAAATGAAAGGCGCGCTCCCGCGGCAACCATAATTTGTTCACGTACCAGATCGATCCCGGTAACGAGTTCCGTTACCGGATGTTCGACCTGTAGCCGCGTGTTCATCTCGAGGAAATAGAACTCGCGAGTAGCATCGACGACAAGGAATTCGACTGTTCCAGCGCCGACGTAGTCAACAGCCCGCGCGATCTTGACTGCAGCTTCGCCCATGCGCTGGCGCAAGTGACTGTCGTTTATTGGAGAGGGAC
>JAIVJP010000157.1 GCA_020199975.1 Acidobacteriota bacterium | reverse complement strand
ACTATAAGGACTGCGCAGAACCAAAGCCCGCGTGTTCGCAAAAATCACGCGAAAGGTAGGTAAGTTTACAATGACCAAGGAAGCACAAAAGCAACAAGAGTTCGGCGCCTACATTGGGCTTGATTGGGCCGATCGGACACATGTCATTAGTCTGCGCAGCGCTGACAGCAACAAGGTGGAAGGTTACCAAATAAAGCACACCCCCGAGGCCCTGGCTGAGTGGGTGAATAGTTTGCAGCAGCGCTTCCCCGGCCAGCGAGTGGCCGTGGCCTTGGAGCTCGCGAGGCGCGGTGGTCCATGCGCTGATGGGTTATGACTTTCTGGTGCTTTTCCCAGTCAACCCGAAGACGCTGGCGAAGTACCGCGAGGCCTTCAGCCCGAGCGGTGCCAAAGACGATCCCACTGACGCGGACTTGCTGTTGGAGTTGGTAACGCTGCATCGCGATAAGCTGCGGGCCTGGGTGCCGGACGACGAGTTGACGCGCGCCATCACCTTGCTGGTCGAATATAGGCGGCAACTGGTGGACACCCAGACGGGCTTGAGCAACCAGCTTACCAGCTTGCTAAAACTCTATTTTCCCCAAGCTTTGGCTTGGGCTGGTGAGCTGACAACGGTGCAAGCCTGCGACTTTCTCCAGCACTGGCCCACCTTGGCCCAAGTGCAACAGGTAGCGCCAACCAAGCTGCGTCAGTTCTATATCGCGCATGGCTGCCGCAAAGCGGAGGTGATTGAGCAGCGGCTGCAAGAGATCAAAGTGAGCCAACCGCTGACTAGAGACTTGGCCGTGATCACCGCCTCGGTGGCCATGGTCCAAGCCACCATTAGTCAACTGCGCCCCGTCCTGGAAGCGATTGCGGGAATGGAGAAACAGATCGCGGAACTGTTTGCACAACATGATGATCACGACCTGTTCAGCAGTTTCCCTGGCGCCGGCCCGGTCTTCGCTCCGCGCTTGCTGGCCGCCATGGGCGCTGACCGCGGACGTTTCGCGGCCGCGAGTGAAGTACAACAGTTGTCTGGCATTGCTCCGGTCATTGAACGCAGTGGTAAGTCCTGCTGGGTTCATCCGCGCTGGGCCTGCCCTAAATTTCTGCGCCAGAGTTTCCACGAGTTCGCCGGGCAGTCAATTCGCTGGTCTGCCTGGGCCAGAGCTTTCTATGACCAGCAACGACAACGAGGCAACGGCCACCATGCGGCGGTGCGCAGTTTGGCCTACAGATGGATCAGAATCATCTATCGCTGTTGGCAACTGCGCGTTCCTTATTGCGAGGGGACTTACTGCCGCGCCTTGCAGCGGAGGCAATCTCCTCTGGCTCGAGTTCTATCTCTTCAAACGCGGAAAGAAGGATAAGCCGGACAGCTCAAAAATAACTTGACAGACCAACTCAGATATCTGACCTGCAAATTAGCGCAGCTTGAGTTTTCCTTGTGAATTGGGGCTGCGCTTGCAACGCAGTTTTCCAAAAGTTGAGTAACAGTATCAGACGCGGCTGGCCTTCGGTTCTACAGCAGCACAATTGAATCGTCTCGTTCCCGGCGCGGAGAGCGAGATGGCGTTGAAATGGGCCGCGATTGAGGTAGCTCAACATTATTAGGACAGACCTCGCAGTAGCGGCCGCGCCGTTTCCTACGATCCTCACACTCATTGCATTCAAGCGACTGGCCCACTTCTCGCAAAGCATCCAGCAAGGGCACCAGAACCTGCCCGCGCTCAGTAAGCGCATATTCGATGTGCGGAGGGTTACCGCCGAAGTCTGTCCGTTCGAGCAGTCGGTCTTTTACCATGTCGCGCAGCCGACCCACCAGAGTGCGACTACTGATCGGCTCGAGGTTGGAATGGAGCTCCATGGTCCGTTTTGGTCCGGTGGCTAAATCTCGAATGATCAGCATCGTCCACTTATCGCCGATCATCTGCAGCGCGCCGGCAATTGGACAGCCATCAAGATCGCGTCTTCGCACGCTTAACCGCTCCGTGTGGTCTAGAGCGACTAGTGTTCGGACTAGTCGCCGGGGCTCCACGCTAACTATCCGTTCTAAGCCCGCAGGTTGATCTTGTAAGTCTTAATCTTCGAATTCAGCGTTGTCGCATTCATTCCCAACAGTCGTGCCGCTCGCGACTGATGACCGCCGGTCCGCTCCAGGGCCCTCCGAATAAGATCGATCTCAAAGCGGCGCACCTCGCCGTAGAAATTTACGCCCCGGCCGAGATCCTGTACTGCGGTGGTACTGGCGCCGTCGTGTGAGCTGGCCGCTACAGACTGTGGATCGCTAATCTCAGCGCGCAAACATTCGCGAGTTATTTCATCGCCAGGAGCAATCACCACGGCGCGCTCGACGGTATTCTCCAGCTCACGCACATTCCCGGGCCAGGAATAAGCTTCGAGCAAGGCCAACACATCAGGAGCTAAGTGTTCCGATACCTGGCGCCCGTTTTCTTCGTTGTACTTTCTTATGAAATGCTGGGCCAACGCCAAGATGTCCTCGCGACGATCGCGCAATGGTGGCAATTCAATAGGCACAACCGCGAGACGGTAGTACAGATCTTCGCGAAAGGTTCCTTGCTTGACTGCTTCTTTCGTAAAGGCGCCGCGAGTGTGACCGAAGAGTTCAGACTCCAGCAGTTCGGAAGGAATGTTCGAGCTGTTAACAGTAACGAAGGGCTTCCCGACGCGCGGGCTCGCTTCGTGGATCGCTTTGGCGATTAATTCCTTTCCGGTACCACTCTCTCCCGTGATCAGAATCGTAGATCGGGCGGGCGCCACTTGTTCCACCAACCGAAATACCTCTTGCATTACGTCTGAACGCCCAACGATGGCTCCGCGGTCGACGGACCGGCTCATAGCACGTCTCAGGCTTAGCCGCTCCTCCTCCTTGCGCCGTCGCTTTATGCCTGCGGCAATCGTTGCGGTGATTTGTTCATTTTGGAAGGGTTTCCGTATACAACCGAAAGCACCTCGCTCCCATGCGGCAATGGCGGTGTCAAAGGTTGCGTAAGCGGTGATCATGATGATCACCGCGTCGGGATCCGTCTTAAGCAATTCTTCCAGCGCACGCAGGCCGCCAATTCCAGGCATCGAGACGTCCAGAAGTACCACGTCATAAGAGCGCCGCCCGTATGATTCGAGTCCTTCTTCGCCAGTCTTAGCCAGGTCAACTCGATATCCTTCCGCGGAGAGAAGCGTCTCTAGAACGTCGCGCATTATCTCTTCGTCGTCAACAACAAGTATCGAGCCTTTCTTGGCCATACGTCTTCTGTCTTCAAGGTGAATTTTCGCGCGCCACTACCGGCGATCTTCAGTTGGCAAAGACTTAACCCGTCAGCGTCCCAGGCTGTGTGAAAACTGACAAGAGAGTGACCGCAAAATCACTACCATCTGCGAGACCTCTTCACAGCAGAACCGAGGAGCGGTAGCGACCGTGGTTCACAAAACTAACAAACTCTTTGTTAACCTTAACGCCGCTCATGAATTCCGGGGTTGAATCTGGAGGAAACGACCCGGTCGCTACCGCTCCTCGGTTCTGAAGTTAGCGGCTGCGTCCCGCAGCTCTCAATTTCGAGGAACCTTCTCCGGCAACAGCAGGTTAGTGTAGGCGAGATCAGAACATAAAACAAAAGTCAGAGGCAAAGCAGCAGTGTCGCCGTTTGCTCCTGACCCTTGTGCGGTGTCTTGCTTTGCTTAGTCGCCAACTGCCTGCAACCGAGCCCGACCATTCGCTGTTGGTAAAGTGATGCGGAAGGTGGTGCCACGCCCAGGGGTGCTGTCCACGCTGATATGGCCGGAGTGCTCCTGAACAATTCCATAGGAAACGGCCAGCCCCAACCCGGTGCCGCGACCGACGCCCTTGGTGGTGTAGAAGGGATCGTAAATCTTCGCCACATTCTCAGGTGCAATTCCCACCCCGTCGTCGGCCACTTCAATAATCAGGGCGTCACCCACAGTGGCTGCGGTGGAGATCGTGATTCGTCCCCCATCGGGAATCGAGTCGCGTGCATTTAGCAAGAGATTGGTGAAAATCTGCTGTAGCTTGCCGCTGTTGCCAAACACTTTCGACGAATCCGGATCGTAGGCGCGCACAATTTCAATTCGGCTTCCTCGCATTTGCGGCTCCAGCAGTTGGAGCGTATCGTCAAGCACCCGACGGATGTCTACTTCGGCAAACTCGGTGGCGCTGCCACTGCGCGAAAAATTTAGCAGATTATTCACGATATTCGTGGCGCGTTCAGCCTGGCGACGGACCTTTTGCAACAGCGCGTGCTTGGGATCGGTGTCGGGCAACATCCCTAGCAGCATTTGCGTGTAAGACGAAACACCGGTGAGCGGCGTGTTCACTTCGTGAGCTACGCCGGCGGCGAGCAAACCTATCGACGAGAGTTTCTCGCGCTGCTGCAACTGCTCTTCGAGCCTTATGCGGGAAGTGACGTCTTCAACCACAACCAGCGCGCCTGTCTGCTCTTGCGAATCCTGCAGCGGCGCTATTGCGATGTTGAGCACCAGCGTCCGGCCCGCGCAGGTAGCCGTGTGGATTTTGTAAATGTTGCGAATCTCCGTCTGCCGCCACCGTTCAACACCAAGCACCTGCCATAATGTGTCGCCAAAGTCCTCAGAGAAAAGATCCTGCACGTGCTGGCCAATTGCTTCATCGCGCTTGATGTCCAGGATGTACTCCAGCGCGGAATTGAGGCGCGTCACTCTTCCCTGGAGGTCAACTGCCACAAGGCCGACATTGATGGACTCGATGATTGATTCGTTGAACTCTTTCAGGAGCTTCAATTCCGAAGCGCGCTCTTGCTGTTCCTGATAGAGCAGACTGTTCTCGATGGCCACCGCGACATATCCGGATACTGTCCGCAGGATCTCGACGTCTTCCGATGAAAGTAAGGCGCCATCGGCCGACCGACCCAATCCGATTACCGCCACCATGCGGCCTCGCACAACACAAGGCACATAGTAGTGAAGAGCGCGTCGTACGAAGCCGGTAGTGTCGGGAGACAGATCGAGATCGTCGGTCCGGACCACACCGTTTTCAGCAGACCGGGTGCGGATCATCTCGCGAAAGTCGGGGGGCACTACCATTTCAGAAGAAAGGCCCACTGCACGGGCCAGGTG